>PARY01000011.1 GCA_002711715.1 Pelagibacteraceae bacterium
GAAAGATTGGGATATGGTATTGGTTCACAAAAAATATGGTTAAATTGTAAGAATTTTTTAAGTAAAAAATTTTACAAATCTTTTCCAATTGAAAAGTCTTTTGAATTTTTAAAAATTAATAATATTTTTTTGGACTCAGTGGAACCTAAACTAAAAGCAATAGAATTTACAAATAATAAAATAAAAAAAAAATATATTAAACATCATAAACCATGGATAGTTATAGGCTTCGGTTCAACAGATATTCACAGAACATGGAGAATGTCTAATTTTATAAATTTAATTAAAATTTTGGATAAAAAGAAAAAATGTTCTTTTTTTTTAATTGGATCACCTAATGAAGGAAATAATGCAGAAAGAATTATATCTAAATGTAAGGATCTTGGAAGCAATATTATTAATGCTTGTTTTACGATTGAAAAAACTATTAGTTTAATATCACAATCGAATTTTTATGTGGGGAATGATACTGGTAGTTCAAATTTAGCACTTGCCTTAGGTATTAAGACATTCATTATACATGGAGGAACACCTCCATATACGAAAACTGTATATCGAAATTTTTATCCAAAATTATATAATTCTAAATTTTTAATTTCTATTTTACCAAGCGGGGGGGTTCTAAGAGATCCTCATTTAAAAGGAATGGATTCAATTCCAAGAAAAGATGGTATGGATTTAATAAAACCTATAGATGTTTCAAAGGTTGTATTTCAAAATTGGAGAAAAATAAATAATATTTGATTAAAAGTTTCTATTTATAGTAAAATCAACTAATTCTAATAAAATTTTTTTCTCTTTTGAATTATCAAATATTCCAAGTGCATCTTTTGCTATTGCCCCATAATGTTTAGCTCGTATATGGATGTCATTTAGAATTTTTCTTTTTTTTAATATTGAGCACGCTTTTTGGAAGTCTCCGGGACTTATTTGCCCATCTTGAATTGTTTTTCTCCAAAAATTATTTTCAATTTTATTACTTCTTCGAAGAGCTAAAATAATTGGCAATGTCATTTTTCCTTCTTTAAAATCATCGCCGGTCATTTTTCCAAAATCATTTTCAGTAGCTTTATAATCTAAAAGATCGTCAATAAGTTGAAACGCTGTCCCCAAATTCATTCCAAAACTACCCAAAGCATTTTTGTGTTCATCAGAGCATTCTATTAAATACGAATTAATTTTTGATGCCGTTGAAAAAAGATGAGAGGTTTTTGATTTAATTATTTCTAAATATTCATCTTCAGTTGTTGCCATATTTCTGTTTGAAAGCATTTGTGATATTTCTCCCTCAATAATAATTGAGGATGTTTTGGACAAAATTTTAAGTACTTCTATATTTTCTATCTCGGTCATAAGTTCAAAAGATTTACTTAATAAGAAATCTCCTACTAAAATACTACTTTTATTTCCCCAAATATTATTTGTTGTTTTTAAACCCCTTCTTTTTTTGCTTTCATCTATTACATCGTCGTGTAACAATGTGGCAGTATGAATAAACTCTATACTTGCAGATAAATTTATATGTTTTGTTCCTTTATAATTGCATAATTGAGCGCATGCTAAACAAAGCATAGGTCGTATTCTTTTACCACCAGCTTTTACTAAATGACCAGCAACCTCAGGAATATAACTTATTTTATTTTCTATTTTTTCTTTAATTAAAATGTCAACTTTTTTTAGGTCATTAACTACGAATTGCTGTAAATCATCAAATTTTTTTTGATTATTTAAATTACTTTCTGACTCGAATTTGTATAATAAAACCACAATATTATAACAGTAATTTTTTTTTTCGTTTTCTCAATATAAAAAAGTTTATATTATGTATTAATGCTGAATTTTCTTAAAAAGAAAAAAACAATACCTGTAGTCCATATGTCTGGGATTATTGGAAATATAGGCGGTCTAAGAAAAGGTATAACTCTAACATCAGTTGAAGATTTGCTTGAAAAAGCATTTAATATAAAAAAATCAGCTGCTGTAGCTATAATTATAAATTCACCTGGTGGGTCCCCGGTCCAGTCTTCTTTAATTTATAAACGAATTAAAAAACTTGCAAAAAAGAACAAGACTAAAGTTATTTTTTTTGTTGAAGATGTTGCTGCATCAGGCGGATATTATATAGCTTGTGCAGGGGATGAAATATATGTAGATGAAAATTCTATTGTAGGATCTATAGGAGTTATATATACAAGTTTTGGTTTTGATAAGTTAATAAAAAAATATGGGATTGAAAGAAGAATATTTACTACGGGTAAATATAAATCAATTTTAGATTCTTTTCAAAAACAAAAATTATCAGATGTAAAAAAATTAAAAAGCATTCAAACAGAAATCTTTAAAAATTTCAAAGACATAGTTTTAAAAAGTAGAATTAAAAAAATTAATAAACAAAATAAAAATATTTTCTCTGGAAGTTTTTGGACTGGAAAAGAAGCAATTAAATTGGGTTTGGTGGATGGTATAGGTGATTTAAAGACCATAATGGAGAAAAAATTTGGTGAAAAATTAAGGTATGTCCTTATAAAACCTAAAAAATCTTTTCTTAAAGGCATTTTATCAAAGTCTTTTTATTCGAAAGACTTGCTAGATACAAAAAAAATTATTAATGATATGATGACATATATGGAAAGTAGAAACATTTGGGGAAGATATGGATTCTAAGAAAAATGTTTTATCGTTCCAAGATATAATATTTAACCTCCAAAATTTTTGGAGCAACAATAACTGTACTATAATTCAACCAATAGATTTACAAGTTGGGGCAGGTACGTTTCATCCAGCAACTGTATTGGGCGCATTAGGAAAAAAGTCTAGAAATATTGCTTACGTTCAACCTACAAGAAGACCAACTGATGGAAGATATGGAAAAAATCCTAATAGACTTCAACATTATTATCAATTTCAAGTTTTATTAAAACCGTCACCTAAAAATATACAAAGTATTTTTTTAAGAAGTTTAAAATCTATTGGAATTGATCCAAAAAAAAATAATATACAATTTAAAGAAGATGATTGGGAAAGTCCTACACTAGGAGCATCTGGATTAGGTTGGGAGATTAGATGCAATGGTATGGAAATTTGTCAGTATACTTATTTTCAACAAATAGGAGGTATTGAATGTAATCCAGTTTCAGTTGAAATAACATATGGATTAGAACGTTTAGCAATGTTTATTCAAAAAACTAATAATGTTTTTGATATTGTTTGGAATGTAAATAAAAAAGAGAAAAAAATTATTAAATACAAAGATATTTATCTTGAATCTGAAAAACAATTTTCAAAATATAATTTTGAATTAGCAAATACTAAATATTTATTCAAATGTTTTGAATATGTAGAAAATGAATGTAAAGAATTATTAAATAACAATCTACCACTACCTGCCTATGAAAATTGTATTAAGGCAAGTCATTATTTTAATATATTAGATGCAAGAGGCGTTGTAGGCGTTGCTCAAAGACAGTCATATATTTTGAAAATAAGATCTTTGGTTAAAAATTGTTGTGAGATATATATAAAACAGGAACTTTAAGTTAATATGTCAGAACTATTCATTGAATTATTATCTGAAGAAATTCCTTATTGGTTGCAGAAAAATATTGTAGAACAATTTAAAGAAAAAATAATTGATGTAATAATTGAAAATAATTTATCACTAACAAATAAAATTAATATAGATTCTAATTTTACTCCATTAAGATTAATTTTTTCATGTAGCAATCTTATTAAAGAACAAAAAAGCTCAATTAAAGAAATAAAAGGGCCGCCTGTTAATGCACCAGAAAATGCAATACTGGGATTTTTAAAAAAAGTTGGAGTTTCTAAAAAAACCCTAGAAAAAAAAAAAATTAATGACCAAGATTATTATTTTGCAAAATATGAAGAAATTGGAAAAAAGTCAGAGGAAGTAATTAAAAATAATTTAGAGAACATTATTACAACAATTAATTGGCCAAAATCAATGAGATGGATACATGATAATTTTAAGTGGGGTAGGCCAATAAATAATATTTTATTTTATTTTGATAATAAATTTATTCCTTTAGATTTTTTAGAAACTTATTCAATAAATAACAATTCTTTTACCATTTCTCATAAAAAAAACGAAAAAGAAATAAAATTTAGAAGTTTTAATGAATATAAAAAGAAATTGATTAGTTCNAAAGTTATTATTGAGCAAAGNAAAAGAGAAGAAAAAATTAAAAAAGAAATTAATAACTTTTGTAAACAAAAAAAAATTGTTTTAAAGGATAAACATATTTTTTTAGTTTCTTTAAATGCAGGTTTAACAGAATATCCAGATNTATTATTTGGTAAAATTCAAAAAGATTATATGTCATTACCGCAAGAAATTTTAGAAGTGGTTATGATTAACGATCAAAATTTTATACCTTTATTTGAAAAAAATAATAATTTAAGTCCCCATTTTGTAATTGTTGGAGATCTTATTGAAAAAAAGTTTCAAAAAGGGATTGTTAAAGATAATGAAAAAGTTTTGGAGGCAAGATTTGCAGATGCAGTATTTTATTGGGAAAATGATTTAAAAATTAAATTGGAGTCAAGAAAGCAATNACTCTCAGATATTCAATTCCATCAAAAATTAGGCACTTTTGATGATAAAATTAAAAGAATGGAATTTTTTGCTATGAATTTAGCAACTCAATTAAATTTTCAATTTAATACAAGTCATTTAACTNAAGCTGTAAAATTATCAAAACTTGATTTAACNACAGGTCTAGTTAGAGAGTTTCCGGAATTAGAAGGAATTATAGGAGGATATATTGCTGAAGTAGAGAAGAAAGATAAAGATGTTTGTTTATCTTTAAAAGAACAATATCTTCCCAAAGGTCCTTCAGATNTATGTCCTAAAAGCAACTTGAGTATTTTACTTTCTCTTTCTGACAAACTTGACACTCTTCTTGGTTTTTTTTTAATAGATGAAATGCCAACGTCTTCAAAAGATCCATATGCATTGAGAAGATCTGCTCTAGGAATTTTACGAATAATTATAGAAAATAATTTAAAAATTGAATTAGAAAAANTTTTTAATGATGANGTAATAAATAAATATAATTTACAAAATACTAAAAACTTTGAGATTAAAAATTTAATATTTTTTTTAATTAATAGATTTAAATTTTTTTTAAAAGCGATTACTAAAAGACAAGATGTAGTAAATGCTTTTTTTATTGAAAAATTTTTTAGTAGNGATTTTTTAACTCTTTATAAAAAATTTATAGCTTTAAATAACTTTATTAATAAAGGAGAAGGAAAAAAAATTATCGAATTAAATAAAAGAGCNTTAAATATAGTGANAATTGAAGGAAAAAAANTGGAAATAAATAATTTTATAGATAAAGATTTGTTAAAAGANCAACATGAAAAGATTTTAGTTGACTCATTAAATAAAGTAAAAAATAAAATTGAAAACGAAGAAGAGGATTTTAACAGTGTGTTAAATACAATTTCTAGTTTACACACTCCTTTAAATAACTTTTTTGATAATGTTATGGTTAATGTTGATGATGTTAAAATTAAAAGTAATAGACTTTCAATTCTAAAAAAAGTTTTGGATACAATAAAAGTTTACGCAGACTTTTCAAAAATACAAAAATAATACCTATGGATATAAATAAAATTAAAAAAAGNGGAAAAACAGGATTAGCAGATGCTTTAGTTGAAATTGAAAAGAAACCTTTCGACAAAAAAAGTCTCTCTTTGTTAACTCAAGCTTATAAATCTAGGAATGGAAATATTCTTGGTATAACAGGACCACCGGGTGTTGGAAAATCAAGTTTGATTAAAAACTTAATAAAGTATTACAGAAATAAAAAAAAAACTATAGCAGTAATAGCAGTGGATCCATCATCAAAAAAAACCAAAGGAGCTTTGTTAGGAGATAGGATTAGATTAGAAACCGATCCAAATGATAAAGGTATTTTTATCAGATCTATGGCAGCTAGAGATAANTTAGGTGGGCTTGCTTCAATTACTTTATCATCAGTATTTATATTAAATGCATTATTTGATTTAACGATAGTTGAAACTGTAGGAGTNGGTCAGTCAGAAACAGACATTGCTAATATTGCTGATACTGTTNTATTTTGNGTTCAACCAGGTTCAGGAGACGCTTTACAATTTATGAAAGCAGGAATTGNTGAAATTCCAGATATTGTTGCAATAACAAAATCTGATTTAGGAGATGTAGCTATTAATACATATAATGATGNTGTTAATTCAATTACAATTGGTAATTNTTCTAAAGAAGAAAATATACCTATAATTTTAATTTCTTCTAAAGAAGAAAAAAATATAGAAAAATTAGNTAACAAAATAGAAGAGCAACAAAAAAATAATTTAAATTTTAGAAATAAGAAAAAAGAAATANGAAGCATTTTTTGGTTAGAAGAATCTATAAAAGAACAATTCGGTATATCCGGTATNAAGAAATTAAAAAAAATTAAGATTAATAAAGATTCCCCTTTTCTACAATTTCTGAAAATTATTAAATAATTAAAATATTTTTTTCTTTTTTTATATTCTTTATTTTATTTATTTGAATTATAGCTAAAGCAATATTTTTGCAATGAGAAGTTGTTGTTCCAATTAATTGATTTTTAAATTTTATTTCTTTAGGTGAATTAAGGTTTTTTGTTAAAGATTTAACAACATACAATTTTTTTTTTAAAGAACCTTTTTTTTTCATTTTGATTGTTACCTCTTGTCCAACAAAACATCCTTTTTTCCAACAAATAGAATTTAAGTTTTCAAAATTATATTGTAATAAATAAGCTTTATTGTATAAATTATCTTTTTCTATATTTGGGGCACAATTTAAAATTCTTTGTTTTTCATATTCTTGAGAATTTAATACTATTTTTTTATTTTTGATAATTTGAATTACTTTATTTTCATCTTTCTTATTATTGCAAATAATTCTTGATCCTAAATTAATATTTCTTGGATCATTAAAAATNNTTNNAGAATNTANTTTTNTTAATTCNCCTAATTTTNTNGAAAGNCCNANNNTTTTATTNGTTNATTTTCCAAAAAATAAAAAATANGAATNAATTNTTTTTTCACNAATNCTTATNTCTCTATTTAATTTATATAAATTAAGTTTTTCTTTTAATTTATTAATATTATATNTTGGAGCATCTAAATAAATTTTTTCCATATCTTTAAATAAAAAGAAATCATGTAGTAATTTACCTTGCGGTGATAGTAAAGTAGAATAAATTACACGATTAATTTTTAATTTATTTGTATTATTTGTAATTATTCCTTGTATGAATGNNGTTGCATCTTTACCTTCTATACAAATAATAGATTTTTTTTTGAGTTTGTAGTAATACATAAAANTATAAATANAAAATACTTNCTAAATAANATTTATGAAAGTACTTTTTATNACATCAACTAGAATAGGNGANGCTGTTTTATCTACTAGTATTTTAAANTATCTAAAAAATAGATTNCCACATTGTTCTTTGTACATTGCAACTGGTAAAACAGCAGCTTNATTATTTAAAAANTTTAANAATGTTAAAAAAATTTTTATTTTGGAAAAAAAATTTTTTAAAATTCATTGGTTAGAACTTTGGAGCCGAACTTTTTTTAATAAATGGGATATTGTTATTGATTTACGAGGTTCGATTATAAGTTATTTTCTTTTTAACAAAAAAAAATATGTTTATAAATCAATTAATAAAAATATTCACAGATTAGATGAGCTTGCTATTTTAATGGAAAGAAAGCATTTACCTTTACCTTTAATACCTGTTTTAAAAAAAGATATGAAAAAGATTTCTAAAGATTTCTTAAAATTAAAGAATTCTATTGCGATTGGGGCATCAGCAAACTGGCCTGCAAAAATTTGGCCATCTCAAAATTTTGTAAAACTAATTCACATGTTTTTGAAAGAAAAGCAATTTGGAAAAAAAAAATCCATAGTTTTTTTTGGTTCCTCAAAAGATTTAAAAAATATAAAAAAAATTACGAAACATCTTAAAAAATTTAAAGTAAAAAATTTTTGTGGAAAATTAAATTTAATTGAAGTTGCGGCGCATCTTAAAAAATGTAAAATTTTTATTGGCAATGACTCTGGTTTAATGCATATTGCTTCAGTTAGTGGTATTCCTACATTAGGATTATTTGGCCCTAGTTTAGAAAGTCGTTACGCTCCAAAAGGAAATAATGCGTATTATATTCGTACAAAAAAAACTTTTAATCAATTAACAGGAGCAAAGAATTTTGATTGGAATACAAAAAAGAATTTAATGAGTTCACTATCAGTTAACGATGTTTTTAATAAAATTAAAAAAATTTTAACATCTAACAGTTAATAATTCTTTTAAATTAGTTGTAAAATTAGATGAACACCTACTTCTTTTCATTAACCATTTTTTTTCTACTCCTTCAGATGCAATACGAAGAGAGTTTTTACCATACTTTTGATTTATAAAATCAAAAACATTCATTAAAATTTCTTTTCTTTTATCATTTTCTTTAAATAAGTTTAATTCTACATTTTCAGATTCTAATCCAGATAAAATTACCCCAGCTTTTTGATATAAATATCCTTTTTTAAAAATTTTATTTAGTCCAGTTAAAGTCTTTTTATTTAAAGTGATTGTATTATTTGTTGGGTATTTTAAAGGGATTAAAATACTATTTACATAATATTCACTAGGATTTCTATTAAACGGGTTAGTTCGAATATATAGATTTATATTATTTGCGACTAACCTCTCATTTCTTATTTTTTCAGCTGCTCTGGTTATATAGGTAGAAACTGCTTCTGACATGTCTTTTAAAGACGTTATTCTTTTTCCAAAAGATCTAGATACACAACAACTTTTTCTTGATTTAAAATTAGTATCTAATTCATAACAAGATATTCCGTTTAATTCCATTTTTGTTTTAAGACCTAATATATTCATATTTTTTCTTACCCACCTATTATCTTGTTGTATAAACTCATAAGCATTGTAAATGTTGTTTTTAATTAAAAACTTAGATAATTTATTTCCAATTCCCCAAACTTTCCCTACTTTTATTGTCTTTAAAATTTTTTCTTTATTTTTTATTTTCGTAATATCAAAAATGCCCTGGGTTTTTGGATTATCTTTTGCAATTTGATTTGCAATCTTTGCGAGCGTTTTAGTTTCACCAATGCCAATACTTACAGGAATACCAGTCCACTTTAATATAATTTCTCGTACTTTCATTGCGTATTTAGAATAATTATAAATCTTTTTAAGACTCGATATTTCCATAAAAGCTTCATCAATTGAGTAAATTTCTATATTAGGAAATGATTGTTCCAATATTTTCATTATTCTGTTTGACATGCTTCCGTACAAAGTGTAGTTAGAGGAAAAAACTTTTACATTATTTTTTTCTATAATCTTTTTTGCTTTAAATAAAGGTTCGCCCATTTTAATACCTAATGCTTTTGCTTCATTTGTTCTTGCAACTATACAACCGTCGTTATTTGATAAAACTATTACGGGTTTATTTTTAAGCTTGGGGTTAAACACCCTTTCACATGAAGCATAAAAAGAATTGCAATCTGCTAAGGCAAATACTCTTTTTTTATCTTTAATATACATTATGAATAACTTTAGTGACTATTCCCCATATAAATATATCTGATTCGTTATTTATTTTTACATTGCCGTAGTCTTTGTTATCTGAACTTAGTAAAAATTTCTTTCCTGAGATTTTAATTCGCTTTACTGCTAAGTCACCATCAATGGAAGCTATAATTATGGAGTTATTTTTAGGCTTTATACTTCTATCTACAATCAACAAGTCTCCTGAATGGATTCCGGCCTGTAACATGCAGTTTCCTTGGGATTTTACTATAAAAGTAGCTAACGAATTCTTGATTAAATACCTATTTAAATCAATTTCTCCCTCTAAATAATCGTTTGCNGGAGANGGNAANCCTGCACNNNCAGAATTTNAATNTAACGTTNCTTTCATTNNNNAAATGTTCATGTTTTGTTCTTTTTTATATTGTTTTATTTACAAAGTCAAGGTAGTTTTTGGCTTANTTCAATTATGGTAAAATNTANTNATTANTTATTNTTAANNTAANTAGGAGNTNNNTAATGGCTGAAGAANTTTCATTNTATGATGTTAAAACAAAAAAGAANTTTANTACATCNGATTANAGAATTGAAGATAGNNNTGGNAGAAAATTTGCAGTAACCAAATCTAAAGAAGGGACCCACGAATGTTGGAGAGTGGTTTCAAAGGATTTTGCTGCAGCAAATGGCGGGAAGTAAGTAAAAANTAGTTTTTTGTGATGTAGCTAACTTTTACGAAGTTGGCTACATCAGTTTTTTTAATTATGGTGCCGCCAAGTGGAATCGAACCACCGACCCCACCATTACCAATGGTGTGCTCTGCCACTGAGCTATGGCGGCGTACTCAATCTAATTATATAATAAGAATCAAAATACTGAATTAAAAGATATTAAAAATTTTGTGAAAAAGTATAATCTTGTAAAAGTTTAATTTTTTTAAATTAAATGATTACAAAAAATAAGACAAAAAAAGAAAAATTTTTAAAAGAACAAAAAAAATTAGAATTAAAATTAAGAGAAAATTTAACAAGAAGAAAAGGTAAAAAAAAGCTCTTATGACAATAATGTCTGATAAATGGATTAAAAGAATGGTTAAAGAAAAACAAATGATAAAGCCATTTGAAAAGTGTCAAATTAGAAAAGAAGGGATTTCTTACGGTGTATCATCTTATGGTTACGATGCAAGAGTATCAAATAATTTCAAAATATTTACCAATGTTGATTCTGCTGTTGTAGATCCAAAAAATTTTTCAAACCAAAGCTTTGTTGATAGAAAAACAAATGTTTGCGTTATCCCACCAAACAGCTTTGCCTTGGCAAGTACAGTGGAATATTTCAAAGTACCTAGGGATATAATGGTTATTTGTTTAGGGAAATCAACATATGCTAGATGCGGTATAATAGTTAATGTTACGCCTTTAGAACCTGAATGGGAAGGTCATGTAACTTTGGAATTCTCAAATACAACGCCTTTACCTGCAAAAATATATGCAAACGAAGGTGCTTGCCAATTTCTTTTTTTAAAAGGAGATGCTGATTGTGAGACATCTTATGCTGATAGAAAAGGTAAATATCAAGGTCAAAAAGGTGTAACATTGCCAAAACTCTAATAAATCACTATCTAAATATGATGGAAAAAATATCTATAGAAGGTGGAAAACCGCTTTTTGGTAAAGTTGAAATAAGTGGTTCAAAAAATTCTTCATTATCAATATTAGCATCTTGCTTGTTAACTGATAAAAAAATTTCTATTTCTGGGGTTCCAAAGTTAACAGATACTTTTTTCTTTTTAGAACTTTTATCTTCTTTTGGAGTTGATATTAAAGGATTAAATAATTTTAGAAATACAAAAGAGTTTATTTTAAGTGCAGCAAAAATTACTAATAACAAAGCTCCTTATAATTTAGTTAAAAAAATGAGAGCATCTATTTTAGTTTTAGGTCCTTTATTAGCTAGAACAGGCAGAGCAATTGTTTCATTACCAGGTGGATGTTCAATTGGCTTAAGACCAGTTGATATACACTTAAAATCTTTAGAGAAATTAGGAGCAAAGATTTTTATTCAAAACGGATATATTTACGCGGAGGCATTAAAAGGATTAACAGGAAATAAAATTATCTTTCCTAAAGTATCGGTAGGAGCAACTATAAATGTTTTAATGGCCGCAGTTTTAGCAAAAGGAATAACCGAGATTCATAATGCTGCCAAAGAACCTGAAATAGAAGATTTAGGTCTTTGTTTAAAATCTATGGGTGCAAAAATTCAAGGTCTTGGTACAAATAAAATATTAGTAGAAGGGGTTACAAAGTTAAAAGAAACAAATTATAAAGTAATGTTCGATAGAATAGAATCGGGAACATATGCCTTAGCTGTTGCAATAGCTGGTGGGGAAATAGAATTAATAGGTGCAGAAAAAAAGTTATTAACTTTTTTTTTAAATGTATTAGAAAGTATAGGCGTAGAATATATTGTAACTGAAAATAGCATAATATTTAAAAGAAATTCAAATTCATTAAAATCTGTAGATATTACAACTGAGCCATATCCTGGTTTTCCAACTGACTTACAAGCTCAATTAATGGCTGTAATGGCAATATCAAATGGAATTTCAGTTATTACGGAAAATATATTTGAAAATAGATTTATGCACGCACCAGAGCTTATTAGAATGGGTGCAAAAATTAAATTAAAAGGTAATTTAGCAATAGTTGAAGGAGTAAAAAAATTAAAGGGAGCAAAGGTTATGGCTACTGACCTTAGAGCTTCAGTTTCATTGGTACTAGCAGGTTTAGTAGCAGAAGGTGTAACTAATATTGACAGGATTTATCATATTGATAGAGGATATCAAGACATTGTAAAAAAACTTCAATTTTGTGGTGCAAATATTAACAGAATAGAATTATGAAAATAAATTCGAAAATTGTATTAGCTGTACCTAAAGGTAGAATTGCAAAAGAAATAATTTTATTACTTTCTTCATTAAATCTTGATCCTGAAAAAGATTTTTTTGAAGAAGAAAAAAATAGGAAACTTTTGTTTAAGACAAAAACAGAGAATTTTTTTTTAACAAAAGTTAGAAATTTTGATGTTCCAACTATTGTAGCATTTGGAGGAGCTGATTTAGGGATTGTTGGGAGTGATGTGGTTAATGAATTTGATTATGAAGAAATTTATTCACCAATTGATTTAAAATTAGGTAAATGTTCAATGGTATTAGCCAAAAATAAAAATCAAAAAATTTATCCTAATACCAGTGTAATCAAAGTTGCTTCTAAATATCCAGTAGCAACACAAAATTTTTTTGCAAATAAAGGAAAACAAGTAGAATGTATTAAACTAAATGGGTCTATTGAAATAGCACCACAATTAGGAATTTCTGAAATGATTGTGGATTTAGTCTCTACAGGAAAAACATTAAAAGAAAACAATCTTGAAATTGTTGAAAAAATAAGTGACGTATCTTCTAATTTAATAGTAAATCGTGTTTCACTAAAGACAAAATCTGATGATATTAATAAAATAATGGATCTTTTTGAAAAAAAAATATTATGAGTACAAAAATAATTTCTAAAGATACGGATATTAAGAAATTTATTTCTAATATTGTAGATCAAAGTAACTCCTTAAATATCAGAGTCGAAAGAGAAGTTGAAAAAATATTTAGAAATATAAAAAATAAAGGAGACAGCGCTCTGTTCAATTACGCAAAAAAATTTGATAATTGTAAATTAAATACAAAAAATATTTTAATAACTAGAAATAAAATAAAAGATTTTGCAAAAAAATGCCCTAAAGATATTGCAAAAGCATTATTTTTTTCTGCTTCAAGAATAAAACAATTTCACATTCGTCAAATTCCAAAAGATTATAAATATAAAGACAATAAAGGTGTTGTTTTAGGTTCTAAATGGAAGCCTATAAACTCTATAGGAGTTTATGTTCCAGGCGGAACTGCATGCTATCCTAGTTCTGTATTAATGAATTCTATTCCAGCTAAAATAGCTGGAGTAAAAAGAATAGTGATGGCTACACCTCAAAAAGATTTAAAATTAAATCCAATCATTGCAAAAGCTGCTGAAATAGCTGATATAGATTTGATATACAGAGTAGGAGGAGCGCATTCAATTGCGGCCCTTGCTTGGGGTACAAAATCTGTTGAATCAGTTGATAAAATTGTAGGTCCTGGGAATATTTATGTAACTATTGCAAAAAAAAAAATTTTTGGTGATGTTGGAATTGATATGATAGCTGGTCCATCAGAAATATTAGTAGTTTCTGATAAAAATAATGACCCATCTTGGATTGCTGCAGATTTATTATCTCAAGCTGAGCATGATATAAATTCCAGAGCTATTTTATTAACTGATGACTTATCTTTTGCAAGAAAAGTAATTAAATCGATTAATTTAATTTTAAAAAAATTGCCTAGATCAAAAATTGCTTTAAAAAGTTGGAAAAATAATGGCAAGATAATCATTGTAAAAAATATTTTAAATTCCTATAAAATTATAAATCAATTAGCACCGGAACACTTAGAATTAGCAATAAAAAATTCAGAAAAAGTTCTTAAAAATGTTTATAACGCAGGTTCAGTATTTTTAGGCAGATATACTCCAGAGGCAATTGGAGATTATGTTGCAGGGCCAAACCACGTTTTGCCAACTGGAAGGACTGCAAGATTTTCTTCTGGATTAGGCGTTATAGATTTTTTAAAGAAAATTACTTTTACAAAATGTAATAAAAAAAGCTTGCATTTGTTGTCTAATTCAGCCATAAAAATAGCAAAGGCTGAAGGGCTAGAAGGCCATGCTTTATCAATTGATGTGAGGAAAAAAAACAATGGTTAAAGAAGAATCTTTGGAGTTTACCGGTGTTGTCTTAGAACTTTTGCCAAACGCTATGTTTAAAGTTAAACTTGAAAATGATCATGAAGTCTTAGCACACACTTCAGGTAAATTAAGAAAAAATAGAATTAGAGTTTTAGTGGGTGACAAAGTAGATGTTGAAATGACACCATATGATTTAACTAAAGGTAGAATAGTATATAGNCATAAAGATTAATTTTTTTTAATTATTATTATAATATTGNATTTTGATTTCTACAAAAAATAAGATTATATTAAAATCTTTTAATATTTATGCCCAGGTAGCTCAGTCGGTAGAGCAAAGGACTGAAAATCCTTGTGTCGGTGGTTCGATTCCGCCCCTGGGCACATTTTTAAATTAGATATGAAAAAAAAAATTGCTTTANTAACAGGAATAACAGGNCAAGATGGAGCNTATTTAGCAAACTTNCTTTTAAATAANGGTTATAAANTTTATGGNACTTATAGAAGAANNTCNTCATTAAATTTNTGGAGACTTGAAGAATTAGGAATTCTTGAATCTNTAGAACTTCTNNCCCTTGAATTGTTAGAAAAATCAAATATTGAAAGAGTTATAAAACTGATAAAGCCAAATGAAATTTANAATCTTGCNGCCCAAAGTTTTGTAAGTTTGTCTTTTGAAAATCCAATATATACTGCTCAAGCAGACGCAATNGGCGTTTTGANGATTTTGGAATNTATAAGANNGATTGATAAAAAAATTAAATTTTACCAAGCTTCATCATCTGAAATGTTTGGAGAAGGATCAAAAAAAAAAATAAATAAAGAAACTAATTTTNATCCAAGAAGTCCATATGCAATTTCAAAAGTTTTTGGGCATCATATAACTGTTAATTACAGAGAAGCGTATGGAATTTTTGCTTGTTCAGGTATTTTATTTAATCATGAGTCGCCATTAAGAGGAACCGAGTTTGTAACAAGGAAAATAACTTCAGTATTAGCTGAAATTCAAGCTGGAAGACAAAAAATACTCGAGCTTGGAAATTATTATGCTCGAAGAGATTGGGGTTACGCAGGAGATTTTGTAGAAGGAATTTGGAAAATGATGCAANGNAACAAACCAAAAGATTATATATTAGCTACTGGAGAAGAACATNCTGTNAAGGAATTTGCAACTTTGGCAGCAAAATTAATGGGATTTAATTTAGTTTGGAAAGGATTAAAACCAGATGAGTATGCCGTAGATAAAAATACTAAAAAAATTATAATTAAAAAAAATAATGAGTATTACAGACCTTCAGATGTTTCCTTTTTAAAAGGAGATGCAAAAGAAGCAAAACAATATCTAGACTGGAAACCAAAAATAAAGTTTAAAGAATTAGTAAAGATAATGGTAGAAGCTGATAAAAAAAGATCGCTTAAAGGAAGAATATTACAATAATTTAATTTCTATTATAAACATCTTCAAATCTTATAATATCATTTTCTAATAATTTATCCCCAGTTTGTATTTCTATAATTGTAAGAGGTGTTTTTTCTTTATTTTCAACTCTATGTTTTGCACCTTTAGGAATATCTATAGAATGATTTTTTTTTAAATTATAAGTTTTATTATTTTTAGTAACACATGCCTTCCCTTTAACTACAATCCAATGTTCTGATCTATATTTATGTTTTTGTAATGATATTTTTTGTTTAGGATTGATTATTAGTTTTTTAACTTGATAATTTTTTTTAGTTAAAAGTATTTCAAAAGATCCCCAAGGCCTATAAACAGTAGGATGATATTGGACTTTTTCATTATTTTTTTTAGATAAATTCTTGATACTTTCCTTAATATTTATATTTTTGTCATTTGGCATTACTAATAAAGCATCTTTAGTTGATATTATTATTAAATCTTTTTGATTAATTACCATTACTTCTTGATTTTCAGATTGTATAAAACTATTTTTTACATTTTTTATTTCAACTGATCCTTTTATTAGATTATTTTTTTTATCTTTTTTTGATAAATTAAAAATAGATGGCCATGATCCAACGTCACTCCATTTAATATCAAAATTTTTTACAACGACATTCTTTGATTTCTCAATTACAGAGACATCAATTGGTTTCGAAATAATTTTAGAAAAATATTTTTTTGATAATCTTAAAAAATCAAGATCTTTACTTGAGTATTTAATTGAATTATTTGATTGATTTAAAATTTTTCTATCATAGAGCTCGATTTCTTTTAACATTAAATTAGCTTTAAAAAAAAACATCCCTGAGTTCCAAAAAAAATTTTTATTTTTTAGATATTTTCTTGCTTTATCTAAAGAAGGTTTTTCTTTAAATTCATCTACATAAAAAGTATTACTTTTTCTATCAAAAATTTTTCCTTTTTTTATATATCCAAAATTTTTATTTGGTTCATTAGGTTTAATGCCAAATATAATAATCTTATTTTGATCACAAACTCTTGAACAATTATTTATTATTTTATAAAAAATATTTGTTCTATTAATTTTGTGGTCAGATGATAAAACTAAAATTTTAGCATTTTCATCAATTTTTTTTACTATTAAAGATGCTACAGTTACAGCAGCAGCTGTATTTTTTCCGATAGGTTCTAAAATTATCAATTTTGGTTTAACCCCTAACTCTCTTAGCTGTTCTGCTATTAAAAATCTATGCTCATCGTTACAAATTAATATAGGGGAATGAAAAATTTTATTATTTTTTATTCTCATTAATGTTTCTTGAATTAATGTATAATCAGAATTAATTTTTAAGAATTGTTTTGGAAATGATAAACGAGATTGCGGCCATAAACGTGTACCAGAACCACCAGACAGAATTACTGGATATATTTTATTAATTTTCACTATTATGATTTATGAGCAAGCCTAAACTAAATCAATCAAAAAATATAGTTATTTCTACTCAATGTTTTTCACCTGTTTTAGGAGGTATAGAAAATTTAATGAAAGGATTAGCTGATAATTTATATAAAAAAAAATTTAATATATTTGTTTTTGCCGATAGTAAAAACCTATCAGATGAAGAAAACCATGATAAAAATTTAAGTTACGAAATAGTAAGATACCGTGGTTTGAAAATTATAAGAAAAAAAAGGAAGAGTAGAGATATTAAAAAATTTATTAATTTTAAAAAAAATATTAATTCTATTTTTTGCGATTCTTGGAAAAGTGCTGAGAATTTAATTAAAAATAAAATTGCGAAAACTGAGAAAATATTTTGCCTTGCACATGGTAACGATATTTTAATAAACAAAAATATCATAAAAAAAAAAAGAATAAGAAAAACGCTTTCTGAAACCAGCCATATTGTTGCTAATTCTTATTTTACAAAAAAGAAAATTACAGATTTAGGAATTAAATCTAGTAAAATTAAAGTAATCTATCCCGGAGTTGAGCATCGATATTTTGATTTTAAAAAAAATAATAATCCTTTTCAAAAATATAAAAATTTTAAACCAATTTTGTTAACTATAGCAAGGCTTGAAAAAAGAAAAAATCATAGAAACATTATTTATGCTGTTAATGAGTTAATTAAAGATTTCAAAAATTTACTTTATTTAATTGCTGGAGTTGGACCTGAAATGAAAGAAATACGTAAATTAATTAATAAATTAAATTTAGAAAAGAATGTAAAAGTTTTAGGTAAGGTAAATGAGAATGATAAAAATTTTTTATTTAAAATTTCTGATTTGCATGTAATGCCTACTATTCAAGATAAAAAATCAGTATCAATAGAAGGATTTGGAATTTCTTATATTGAAGCAGGAATGCACGGTATTCCTTCAATTTCAAGTGGTTTAGGAGGCACTGAAGAGTCAGTTATTAACGGGAAGACTGGAATTATTTGTAATCCAAACAATATTTCTTCAATTAAAGATTCAATCAAAAAAGTTCTCATTAATAAAAAAATGTATAAAAAATTATCAATAAATTCTAAAAATTTTTCAAAAAAATTTTTATGGAAGAATACTATTACGAATTATTTAAAATTAATTAGAAAAGATTTTTAATAAAATGATTTATAAGTCACGTTATCTAGATGTTGTACTGATAATTATTTCTTTTTATTCAGTATTTTTTATCATTCATAAATTTATAGATGGTAAAATTCCTTTTTGGGATTTTCATGTTTATTATTGTTCAGCTAAAATTTTTTTTTTAGGTAATTCCCCATATGGTTTGAATGTTCTTGAAAATTGTTTAAACCCTAATATTACTTTAACTGCTAATTTTTCTCCTGGAACGTTGGAAATTTTAAAATATTTAGGATATTTAAATATTTCAAATGCAAAAATTTTGTGGGTTTTTTTTGAAGTAATTTCTCTATTTACTTTTTTTTTTGTTTTAAAAAAAGTATTGAAATTTGATTATGAATGGAGGAATCTTTTAATTCTCTTTTTTTCTTTTGGCGCCACAGTTTTTACAAGTTTTATTTCAGGAAATATATCATTTATTTTATATGGCTTTATATCATTGAGTATTTACTGTTTGTATAAGAGGTTTTTTAATTATTATTACCTGATAATAATATTTGTTTCTTTGTTTAAGTTTTACTATTTATCTTTTTTAATCATACCTTTCTACTTACAAGGTTTAAAATCAATAAATAAAATCTTTTTAAGTATTTTTTTATTTGTTTTTATTCAATATTTTTTTTATATAAATAACCCCAATCTTACCTTAGATTTTCTTGATGTTATACAAGGTAAATATTTAGACAATCTTCCTGTGAGAATGCAAACTGGGACAGGTTTATATTCTTTAATTGAAAAGATGCCATTGGTTTTTCTAGGAATTAATACATTTGAGAAAAGTTTTTTTTCTTTAGAAATAAATTTTTTTATTTGGCTTATTACAAGTTTTATAATTTTATTTTCTGTTTTTTATTGTTTAAATTTAGAGAAAATTAAAAAAAGNAAAAAACATTTTTTATTTTGTATCTCCTTTGGAATATTAGTAATAAATTTTATAATTCCTCGATTAGTTGTTTATGATTTAATTTTAACAGTACCTATCTTGTTTTATCTTTTAAATCAAATAAATTTTANGAAATTTCAAATTAATGAATTNAAAAGTANATTTNTTTTTATTTTCCTATTCTTAGTTCTTTTTGACCATCACTTTCCTTTTTTATTGATCATTACTTTTTTGACTCTTTTTATTTATTCAGAATTTTATAAAAAGAATATATTTATTTATTAATTTTCTTTTTTAATATTTCTAGATAATATTTTTTCTATAGTTTCCTTGATTTTCGCATTTTTGTATAAAATTCTATAAACNGATTCACATACAGGCATTTCAATATTTTTTTTTTTAGATAAATNAAAAATAGTTTTTGAATTAATTACACCTTCAGAAATTGCTTTATTTGATTTTATGATTTCCTTAATTTTTTTTCCTTTACCTATTAGTAATCCTGTAACAAAATTTCTTGATAATTTGCTATTACAAGTAAGCATCAAATCTCCTAAGCCAGATAATCCATAAAAAGTAGATTCTTTTGCTCCAAAAGCTATACCAATTTTCATCATTTCAGCTAATCCTCTTGTCATTAACGCTGCTCTAGCACTTGATCCTAAATTTTGACTTTCAACAATTCCAGAAGCAATAGCTAATATATTTTTTATAACTCCACCTAGTTGCACACCAATGACGTCATTTGTATAGTAACAGCGAAAATTTTTAGAGNTTATTAATTTTGCTAGTTCTTTTGCATTTTTATTATTTTTTGAAGCAATTGTAACAGCAGTTGGTTTTTTTTTAGCAACTTCGATTGCAAAGCTTGGTCCTGATAAAATAGCAATTTTAGATTTTGGTATTTTTTTTTTTATAACTTCACTTATTAATTCTTTTGAAGTTTTTTCAATTCCTTTTGAGCAAATAACTAAAATCATTTCTCGTTTATAAAATTTTTTAAATTTTACTATTATTTTCTTTATAAATTGAGACGGAATACAAATAAAAATAAATTTGCAAGTTTTGAGTTCTTCTAAATCATTTGTTATAGTAACATTATTTGGTATTTTAATTCCTGGTAAGTAATTTTTATTAATTTTATACTTATTAATTTGCTTAGTTGTTTCTTTTTCATATGACCATAAAGAAATATTAGTTTTTTTATTTAAGATACTTGCTAAAGCNGTTCCCCAAGCTCCAGATCCTAAGATACCAATACCTTTTAATTTTGTTTTCATTATTTAATTTAATAATTGACTAAATTTTTTTTGTTTAAATATCCTTTTCTCAAAATTTTTATCTTATTCTCAGTTACGTCTATAATAGTAGACTCTTTTCTAAATTTTGTTTTACCACCATCAATTATAGTTATTTTTTCATTTTTAAAATTTTTAACAACATCTTTTATATCTCTACAACTTTTTTTACCTGATATATTTGCGCTTGTACAAAAAATAGGAAAGTTACATTTATTGATTATCTTTTTTGGTACATCATGATCAGGAATTCTAATTCCAATAGAATTATTTTTAGAAAACCATTTTTTGGATATTTTAGAATTGGTGGTTTTTTTTAAAATTAAAGTTAAAGGGCCCGGCCAAAATTTTTTTATCAAATTATTGGCAATTTTATTAAAAATAGCATATTTTTTTGCCATTTTGTAACTTGAACATAATAATACTAAAGAATTACTCAGAGATCTTTTTTTTATTGAGAATATTTTTTTAATAGCTTTATTATTATAAGGACTAGCAGCTATTCCATAAACTGTATCTGTTGGAATAAAAATAATTTCACCGTCTAATATTTTTTTTACTGCTTGCTTGATACCTTTGGTATTAGAATTAATAATTTCCATTAAAAATTTTTGCTATAAAACTTCTATTTTTAAAATCTTTTTTTCCATATTTCAATTCCTTACCTTTATTTGTTTCTACTTTCCCACCAACACCTTTTATTATTGCGTGCCCTGCTGCTGTATCCCATTCGTATGTTGTGCCGGATCTAGGATAAATATGAGCAATGCCTTCAGCTATGTAACAAAACTTTAAAGAACTTCCAAGAAATAAAATTTTCTTTATATTATATTTTTTTTTTAATTTTTCACTTTCATTTTTTGTAGAATGTGAACGACTTATTATCATAGTCTTAATAGGGTTTGTTTTTGGTATAATTTTTTTAAAATTTTTTTGATTAATTACTTTATATGTTTCTTTGATAGTTCCAACATATGTCTTTTTTAATTTTGGTGCGTAAATTATTCCAAAAAAAGGTTTGTTGTTTTTAACAAAAGCTATATTAACTGTAAATTCTCCATTTTTTTTTATAAATTCTTTAGTACCATCTAAAGGATCGACTAACCAAAAATTTTTTAATTTTTTTTTACTTTTGTTATAACTTTCTTCAGAAAAAATGATTGGTTTATTGAAAATTTTTTTTAAACCTTTTATTATTATTTTTTCTGATTTCAAATCTGCAATTGTTACTGGCGACATATCTTTTTTTCTGAAAATTTTAAATTTTTTTGAATATATATTTAAAATTTCTTTTCCTGCTTCCCAAGCAACCTTACATACTTCAATGGTTTGAGATTTGTTTATATTCATTTATTTTAGATTATGGTTTTAAAAAAATTTTTTGTTTTTTTCTCATTAAAAGTTTGCTCTTTTTCTTTTTTGTTAATTTATCGTAACAATTAGGGCACGAAATATCCTCAAGATATTTTTTTGATTTTCTTTCTTTTGATGATATAGGAGTTCTACAAGCGCTACAAATTATATAATTTCCAGGGATTAATTTATGTTTTAAACTTACTCTTTTATCAAATACAAAACATTCTCCTTTCCAAAGACTTTCATTTTTTTTAATTCTATTTAAATAATTTAAAATACCCCCTTTTAATTGATAAACTTCTTTAAAACCTTTTTTTTGTAANAAATTTGCAGCTTTTTCACATCGAATACCACCTGTACAGAACATTGCAATTTTTTTATTTTTGTTTAATTTTTTAAAAAAAGAAGGAAATTGCATAAAATTTTTCATATTTNGATCATTTGCAGATTTAAAAGTACCTAGTTTAAACTCCATACTTTTTCTAACATCGATTAANGTTACATTCTTGTTCTTGACAAATTTGTTCCAATTCTTTGGTTCAATATATTTATTCTTTCTTTTTTCATTTGGAGTTAATGTCGATCCAATTGGNACAACTTCCTTTTTAATTTTTATTTTTGTTTTGTTAAATGGCTGATATCCGACTACAGAAAAGTTTTTGCTATCAAAACTTTTGATGTAAAGTTTTTTTTTAATATATTTAATGCACTCAATCACATTATTTTTTTTACCAGATATCGTTCCATTTATTCCTTCAGGAGCAAGTATTACGATACCTGTAACAAATTTTTCAGAAANGAATTTTTTTATTAAATTTTGANATTTTTCAGGTTTTTTAATTTTTTTAATTTTGTAAAAACCAATAATATTTATTTTCATTTTTTTTTGTATAAGTTTAGACCTTTCTTTGTAGGAATGATTATTTTTCCTGGTCCATCATGCCACTTTCTTATTTTAATAATTTTTTCTTTTAACGCTTCATCTATAATTTTTTTTTTATATTTGTTTAATAAAATTTCTTCCGATATACCTCTTAAATGCTCAGGCATTTCACATAAATCAATTAGGATTTTTTTTATAGACGTCATTTGATTTTTTGTTAATCTAAAAATATATTTTTAATATAAATTATTTTTTATTAAATGTACCAATATATATTGAAAACTTTTTATTTAATTTTTATATATTTTTTATTTTTGCTCAATCCTGCTGTTGCAGGAAGTGTAATTAACAATAAATCGGGAGGCCCTTTATTTCTATTTTTTGTCGATAAAAGTTGTCAACCCGATCCTATTATGTTAAAGAAATTAATGTTCAGTATGCCGACTGACCCTGATTTTTATTTAAGTATAAGCTGCAAAAAATTAGGTAAAACAATTGAATTAGAACCAAGTAAAAAAATATCAATTGAAGAACATGAAGAATTTATTCTTATTGGCAAATTAAAAAGCCCAGTTTCTAAAGTATCTTTTTGTTATTTAAAAGATAGTTCTGAAGTTGAAATAGAAGCTTTGGGAATTGGGGGCGTTGTATGTAAATGTAAAAGTAAAGATAATTGCAATGATCAATTATATAAATAATTTTATATTTTAATTAAATCGCCAAGTTCATTATTTAAAACCCTTTTTTGCCAAATTGTATAATCACTGATATTTCTTATTTCTCTTTTATTGTCTATAAAAACATCCGCGCTCTTTTTTGATTTAAGATTTACATTTTTTGCAAGGTCATTTCTTACGAAGAACGCGTTTACACCATTTTTATCCACTCCAACTAAAGTATATTTTTTTTTCCTTCCTAGTTTTTCTAAAGCTTTTAGAGAAGCTCCNTAATAAGATNTTTTTTTTTTATAATCCCAAGTAAATTTAGGATTGTATGGAATAGTGCAAGATGTTCCTGAGCCAAAAAAAGAATTGTATTCTATAACTACCAATCTTGGATTTATACAATTAATTTCTTTCCAAACCCAAAAATCATTTCCATCAATATCTATAGAAAGCAAATCCACTTCTTTTTTAAAATTTTTTTTTATAATTTTATTAATATTTTTTTTTGTAACAAACGAATTTACTAATTTTATATTCTTTATTTTTTCTTTTAAACTTTTTTTTAATTNTATTTTTGCGTTATTGTATAACTCTTTATCACCTTCAATTTGCATACCACTCCAATNAAAATATTTTAATAGATTAGTTGTATTACATTCCGTNCCACTTTCTGACCCTATTTCTATAAATTTTTTTGTTCTAATNCCAATATGTTTTAAAATGTATAAAATGATGCCATCNTCNTCGTTTTGTGAATAAATCTTAATTCCAAATTTAGAAATATTAAAATTATTAGNATTATTTAATTTAATTGGTTCTGAAACATTCAAAACTTCAGGAAATAGTAGATGTAAAAAAAATTTTACAATGGAATTTATAAATTTATTATTATATCTTTTAAATTTAAAATGTTTATTAAATACAATNTTTTTTAAAATAAGTTTCATATAGTTTTTTTGATAGCTTTATTTTCTATTTAATTTANTATTTTTATATTTTATTTTTATTAATTTTTTTTAAAAGGATTACTTATGNTAAATGGTAGACACTTTCTTCANGTTCCAGGCCCAACTAATATTCCAGAGAGAGTAATACGTGCAATGNCAAGCACTATGGAGGATCAAAGAGGAGCTAATTTCCCAAAATTTACNAAACCTCTTTATGAGGATATGAAAAAGATTTTTAAAACAAAAGATGGAACAGTAATAATGTGGCCATCAAGCGGAACAGGTTCTTGGGAAGCAAGTTTACTTAATACTTTATCACCAGGAGATAAGGTTCTTACATCAAGATTTGGACAGTTTAGCATGTTATGGATGGATATGTGTAAGAGATTAGGTCTGGATGTTATAGATATTGAAGTCGAATGGGGAGAAGGAGTTCCTTTAGAAAAATATGCTGAACATCTAAAAAATGATAAAAATAAAGAAATCAAAGCAGTCCTTGCATGTCACAATGAGACTGCAACAGGAGTTACAAGTGATATTGAGGGTGTTAGAAAAGTATTAGATGACGCAAAACATCCAGCATTATTATTTGTTGATGGCGTTAGTTCAATTGCTAGTATAAATTTTGAATTTGATAAATGGGGAATCGATTGCGCGGTTACAGGATCACAAAAAGGTTTGATGCTTCCTGCTGGAGTAGGAATTTTGTGTGTAAGTAAAAAAGCATTAGAAGCTTCTAAAACTTCAAAATTTAAAAAATGTTATTTTGCATTTGAAGACATGTTAAATACAAATGCTGATGGTTGGTTTCCATATACGCCAGCTCTTGGAATTCTGTATGGTCTTAGAGAAGCATTAAATATGATTAATGAAGAAGGATTAGAAAATGTTTTTAAAAGACATCATAGACTTGCTGAAGGAGTTAGNCNAGCAGTNAAAGGTTGGGGTTTAAAACTTTGTGCAAAAGAAAAAAAATGGGAGTCANATACAGTNACTGCTATTTATGTACCAGAAGAATTTGANTCAGCAAATGTTATTAAAACTGCATATCTTAAATATAATTTGGCTTTAGGAGCTGGCTTATCAAATGTAGCTGGTAAAGTTTTTAGAATTGGACACTTAGGAGATTTGAACGAGNTAATGTGTTTAGGTGCAATTTCAGGAGCGGAAATGGCAATGCGTGATGTTGGTATTGATATTAGACCAGGAAGCGGAATAGCAGCAGCGGAAGAATATTATAGAGAAACAGCACCTGCCTTGCCTAATGATTAAATTTTAATATCTNNAAATGAAACATAAAATAGTCTTTTTAGATAGAGCAACAATTGAAAAAAATATTGTAGTTCGAAAACCAAATTTTGATCATCAATGGACCGATTTTGATTACACCAATCATAATGATAGCAAATTAATTTTAGAAAGACTTCAAGGCGTTACAATTGCTATTATAAATAANGTTCCGATGANAGAAGAAAATCTTAAAAAATTACCTGACTTAAAAATGATTGCAGTAGCAGCAACAGGAACTGATGTTGTAGATAAAGAGTATTGTAGAGATAATGATATTATAGTTTCAAATATTAGAGGTTATGCAATTACAACTGTACCAGAGCATACTTTTGCTTTAATTCTAGCATTGAGAAGGGGNATAATTGGGTACAAAGAAGATGTTATAAAAGGTGAATGGAAAAAAGCTGATCAATTTTGTTTTTTTAATCATGAAATTAGAGAATTAAATAATAGTACAATTGGAATAATAGGTGAAGGTGCTATCGGACAAGGAGTAGCCAATATTGCTAGAGGATTTAATATGAATATTTTATTTGCTGCGCATAAGGGNGTTGAAGGTTTAGGACCAATGTACACACCATGGGAAGAAGTTTTGGAAACGAGCGATGTTATAACGCTTCATTCTCCATTATTGCCACAAACTAAAAATATGATTTCCTTACCAGAGTTTAAAAAAATGAAAAAAAAACCAATTTTAATTAATACTGCTAGGGGCGGACTTGTTAAAGAGGAAGATCTTGTTGAAGCTATTGAAAAAAGNTATATATCAGGTGCTGCGTTTGATGTTCTAACTAAAGAACCTATTCCAGACGATCATCCTTTTTTTAAAATAATTAAAAGACCAAATTTTATTTTAACCCCCCATGTATCNTGGGCCAGNATGGAAGCGATGCAAAATTTATCCGATCAATTAATTGATAATATAGAAAATTTTGTTGCTGGCAAACCAAGNAATGTTGTTTCGGGTGATTTTTAATTATATTTTCATAATAACTCTATAGTCATTAACATTAGTTAAAGTTGGTCCGGTATGTATCAAAGAATTGAGTTTTTTAAAAAAACTATATGAGTCGTTCGTTTTTAAAAAAAATTCAGGATCTAAAGATAATTTTTCTGCTTTTTTTATTGTTTTATTATCAAAATAAACTCCTGCGTTATCTTCAGATCCATCAATACCATCAGTATCACATGAAATTGCAGCGATGNGATCCGTATTTTTGATTTGATTGAATAAAGATAATGCGTATTCAGAATTTCTTCCACCTTTCCCAGAGCCACTTACTGTAACAGTAGTCTCTCCGCCTGATAGTATTGCAAATTTTCTTTTATTAGTTTTTAATATTTTTTTTGCATGTTNTACTGCNANTTNACGCGATTCACCTTTAATATTNTCTCCTAAATTAAGAGTTTGTATTCTATTTTTTTTTAAAAAAAATTCTGCCTTTTGTAACATATCTTTACCTGAGGCTAATAAAATATTTTTAACATTTTTAAAAATAGGATTATTTTTTTTTGGGTTTTCAATAATTTTTCCTTTTATCCCTTTTTTTAAAAATATAAATATTTTTTTATTTTTAATTTTATATTTTTCTAAAATTTGAAGNGCATTCTTAAAAGTAGTTGGATCAGGGCAACAAG
Source organism: Pelagibacteraceae bacterium (assembly GCA_002711715.1). The sequence continues at coordinate 27,446 of PARY01000011.1, forward strand.
GNCCAGATGCTATATTTGTAATTTTATTTCCTGTTACATCTGAGATTATNAGAGTAATAATTTTTGCTTTTGTATACATTGGTATTTTACCACCATGAATTTTAGACAAATGTTTTCTTACTGTATTTATTTCGCTAATTTCTGCACCNCTATTTAATAAATCTTTCGTCACATGCCTTAAATCATTCATATTTAAACCTTTTTGAGGNACTGACATNAGNCTAGANCCNCCACCNCTAATTAAACACAAAAGTAAATCATTACTATCTAAANNTNTGATATTANTGATNAAANTGTTNGCAGCCTTCATTCCAGCNGTATCAGGCATTGGATGNCCAGATTCATAAATTTTAATTTTTTTTGTTTTTAACGAATGTTTATATCTTGTTATTACACTTCCATTTAAAGGTAAATTTCTTGGCCAATTTACTTCAATAGCTTTTGCCATAGAAGCTGCAGCTTTACCCGCACCAATAACAAACGTTCTGCCTTTGGGGGGTTCTGGCAAACTATTTTTAATTATATTTTCAGGTTTAACAGCTTCCAAACCTTCTTTAAATGAATTAATTAATATTTTTTTTGTATTCATAACTTAAAATAATATGAAACTTTGGGTTACAAAATGTGTATTGTAAAATAATTTCAAAAATATGATATTTATTTAATTATTAATTGGGATAATTTTC
>PARY01000014.1 GCA_002711715.1 Pelagibacteraceae bacterium
AATATACCTGCAACTGTAAGAGCTTCATTCGGTCTATATAATACTTTAGATGAAATTGACAGTTTTATAGATGCTTTAAAAAATGCAATTAACCTTTTAAGATAATTTTTTTATATTATATTAATATTGTTATGCCTAATTCTATTAAAGATAATATTATAAAAAATCTTCATACAGTTTATGATCCAGAAATACCAGTTGATATTTATGAACTTGGTTTGATCTATGATCTTAAAATAAATTCAGAAGGTTTAGTTGATATTATAATGACTTTAACATCACCAAACTGCCCTGTAGCTGAGATTTTGCCTGAACAAGTGAAAAAAGCAGCAAAAAAAGCTAAAGGAGTAAAAGATGTAAATTTAAAATTAGTTTTTGAACCACCTTGGAATCCAGATATGATGTCTGAAGCAGCGAAAGTTGAATTAAATATGGGTTAATTATGAACGAAGTAAAAGAAATTATAACTTTAACTAAATCAGCAAAAAATAGAGTAAAAGAAATAATTGCAAAAGCAAAAAAAGATTATATTGGAATAAGAATAGGAATTGATAATACCGGATGTTCTGGTCATTCATATAAAATTGATTATGCTAAAAATAAAATTGAAGGNGATGAAGAAATATCTATAGATAATATCAAAATTTTTGTTGATGCNTCAGCNACAATGNATATCTTNGGTTCAAAAATTGATTATACAGATAATGGAATGGAATCTGGATTTACTTTTAGTAANCCAAATGAAAAAGGTAGATGTGGTTGNGGAGAGTCTTTTAGCGTATAAAGTTTTTTTTTATGTTGGGATTAAATAATTGTACGAAGAAATAACNGAAAAAATAAAAATTACTGTAAAACCAGAATTTCTTGATGAACACTCAGANCCTGAAGAAAAAAGGTTTATATGGGCATATCACATAAAAATTGAAAATTTTGGAGATGATACTGTAAAATTAGTCAGTAGATCATGGACTATATCAGACTCAATGGGAAGGGTGCAGGAAGTCCAAGGAGCTGGCGTGGTTGGAGAAAATCCTATACTAAAACCTGGTACTTCATTTGAATATACATCTGGAACTCCATTAAACACCCCTTCTGGATTCATGATGGGTACATATAAAATGAAGAAAAATAATGGATCAACTTTTAATGCACATATTCCAGCATTTTCACTAGATAGCCCTCATGAAAAAGGTTTACAAAATTAAAAAAAAAAAATAGTTTTATAGAATGAATAAAATAGAAAAAATTTCCAATTTAAAAAAAATTAAATCTGTAAAAATATCTGAAAATCAAGCAGAAGAAGCTGTAAAAACACTGATAAGATGGGCTGGAGATAATCCTGAAAGAGAAGGATTAAAAGAAACACCAAAAAGAGTTATTAGATCCTATAAAGATTTTTTCTCGGGTTATAATTTAGATCCAAGGGAAATATTATCAAAAAAATTTAAAGAAGTTGATGGTTATGATGAAATAATTATTTTAAAAGATATTAGATTAGAATCTCATTGTGAGCATCACATGGTTCCTTTCATCGGCACTGCTCATGTAGGATATTTGCCAAAAAAAAAAATTGTTGGACTAAGCAAACTTGCAAGATTAGTTGAAGCTTTTGCCAAACGTCTTCAAATACAAGAAAAACTTACAGCGCAAATAGCAAATGCTATTGATGAAGTTCTTCAACCTAAGGGGGTTGGCGTTATTATAGAAGCTTCACATTTGTGTGTTGCTACTAGAGGAATTCATAAACCTGACTCAAAAATGGTAACAAGTAGAATGCTTGGAAGTTTTAGAAATGACCAAGCTACAAGAAAAGAATTTCTTGATTTGGTAGGATTTAACAAATCAAATTTTTAATATTTTTTTTTATAAAAAAAAATTATTAATCTATGATTTTTCAAAATGTATTATACGTCATAGGATATTTGTTATCTGCACTTTCTATCATATTATGCATTCCAGCAGGTGTTGATGCCTTCTATGGTGACAACCAATGGCAATCTTTTACTTTTTCATCATTAATTACTCTTTTTTTTGGAATAATTTTAATTTTAGCCAATAAGTCAGATAATTTTGATATGTCAATAAAACAAGTTTTTTTGTTTACAACTTTAAGTTGGGTATTCATAGCTTTTTTTGGTTCTTTACCTTTTGTTTTCTCTGATTTACAACTATCTTTCACTGATGCTTTTTTTGAATCTATGTCAGGTATAACCACAACAGGTTCAACAATACTAGCAGGTCTGGATCATCTGCCACATGGTATTTTAATTTGGCGTTCATTATTACAATGGATTGGAGGCATTGGGATAGTTGTTATAGCTATTGCTTTTTTACCTATATTAAAAGTTGGAGGAATGCAATTATTTTANACTGAATCTTCTGAAGCATCAGAAAAAGTTTTACCAAGAGCTGGCCAAATAGCAAGCATTATAGGATTAATATATTTTTTTTTAACTATGCTTTGNGCTTTACTTCTTTGGATATTTGGGATGCCTACTTTTGATTCAATAGCTCACTCAATGACAACACTTGCAACAGGAGGTTTTTCTACATCAGATATGTCAATTGGAAAATATAACAATGTAAATATTGAATTTACAATAAGTATATTTATGATTTTAGGTTCATTACCTTTTGTTTTATATCTTCAAACACTGCGTGGAAATATTTACGCAGTAGTTAAAGATAGCCAAGTACAATTTTTTATATTGTTTGTTATAGCATCAATTTTAATTGTAACATTCTGGAATTATCAAAGTACGGCTACTTTTTTTAATAATTTTAGATCATCATTTTTTAATACCATATCAATTTTTACTGGAACAGGTTACACAACTCAAGATTTTAATAATTGGGGTTCTTTCATTATCGTGCTTTTTTTATTTTTAATGCTAGTTGGAGGTTGTGCTGGGTCAACTACGTGTGNTATAAAAATTTTTAGACTTCAAATATTATATAAATCAGCAAAAATCCAAATATTTAAATTGCTTAATCCTCATGGAGTTTCTGTAGCTAAATATAATAAAATTCCAGTTTCTGAAGCAATTACNTCTTCTGTAATGGGGTATTTTTTTATGTTTATAATTTCTTATATTGTAATCACTTTATTATTATCATTTGTTGGAAATGATTTTTTAACTTCTCTATCTGGGGCAGCTACATCATTAGCAAATGTTGGGCCAGGATTGGGTAATGTTATAGGACCAAGCAAAACATTTGCTGGATTATCTGATACAACCAAATGGATTTTAATTATAGGTATGTTAACTGGAAGACTAGAACTTCTATCAGTAATTATTCTTTTGACTCCTTCGTTTTGGAAAAATTAATTATATTTNTTTGTAANAAAATCTNTNAATTCNTTNTNNANNCCNTCTNTNANATTAATACTTNANCTTTCTAATCATATTNTTCATTAATTCATCTACCGCTTCTGAACGTTCATTGATTGAAAAACCTCCTAAAAAAGTTTTTTCTCCTTTAATTATTGAAAGTACTTCACTTCTAGAATTATTTTTTTTATTTTCCGCTATTATTTTAACCTTAAAATTAATTTTGTAAGCTATACTATCCTTGGATAAAAAAATATTAAATTTTTTTTTATGTTCTTCTACAAAACTGTCAATTATACTTTCTTCAATAATTTTTACAGTTAATTCACCAGAATTTCCTTTTAAAACAATATTTTTTTTTACCCAATTATGAAGGTCTTTTTCTAGGTTAGTATTGACCAATATCTGTGTGCTTGTTTGATATTTTTTAAAGTTAACTTCATTTTCATATTTTATATTCAGTAAATCCAAGTAAATTTTATCAATTGCTAATAAATAATTTATTTTTGATAATGAAAAAAACAAAAATAAAAAAAATATTAACTTTTTATCTAAAAAAAAATTTTTCAATTTTTTTATTTCTTTAAACACCAATTTAAAATAGCTTTTTGAGTATGCAATCTATTTTCAGCTTCTTGCCAAACAACAGACTTAGGATGTTCTAAAATATTTTCATCTATTTCTTCCCCCCTATGTGCTGGAAGACAATGCATAAAAATAGAATTTTTTTTTGCAGAAGATAGTAATTTATTGTTTACTTGAAAAGGCTTTAACAATCTTCTTTTTTTTTCCGAAACTTTTTGACCCATTGAGAACCATGTATCAGTCGATATGCAATCTGCATTTTTACAAGCATCTTTTGATACATTAAAAATTTTTACGTTTTTAATTTTACCAATTTTATTCATTTCATATTCATTTATTAATTGTTTTGGACAAGCTAAATGCATTTTAAAATTAAAAATTGTTGAAGCTTGTATCCAACTTTTACATACATTATTAAAATCTCCGCACCAAGTAATAATTTTATTATTGATTATACCCACATTTTCCTCAAAAGTCATGATATCTGCAATTATCTGGCAAGGATGAGTTTCATCATTAAGGCCATTTATCACAGGGACAGTAGAGTGTTCAGCTAGCTCATATAATTTTTTTGCAGATGAAGTTCTATAAACAATAATATCTANGTATCTTGCTAAAACTTTAGCTGTATCAGAAATGGTTTCTCCTCTTCCTAAATGAGTTTTCTCGTGTTCAAGAATTGTAACATTACCTCCAAGTTGGTACATTGCTATTTCAAAAGAAACTCTTGTTCTGGTAGAGGGTTTTTCAAAAATCAATCCTAAGGTTTTTCCTTTGTGTGTATCTTGACCTGATGTTATGCCTTGTTTATAAGACTTTGATAGATCTAAGATGCTTCTTAATTCTTGAGCTTTGATTTGGTCTAAATCTAGAAAATGTTTTATTTTTTTCATTTTTTACTATTAATATCCATACATGTTTTTTCTATTATTTTTAAAGCAATTTTAAGATCTTTCTTAGATACGTTTAAGGGAGGTAAAATTCTAATTACACTTTCGCTAGCCCCAATAACCAACAAACCGTTATTTCTTAATTTTTCTATAAAAATAGAATTATTAATTTTACATTTTATACCTAATAAAAAACCTCTTCCTCTAATTTCATCAATTAAATGATTATAATTTTTTTTAATTTTTTCTAATTCATTTACAAGGAAAGCCGCTTTTTGATTTAAATCATTTAAAAATTTTTTTTCGGATACAATCTCAATAACTCTTTTAGCAACAGAACATGCTAATGGATTACCGCCAAATGTTGAGCCATGGCTACCAAATTTTATTCCTTTAGATGCTTTATTACTTACTAAACATACTCCAATTGGAAAACCTCCTCCCATTCCTTTTGCTGTAGATAGTATATCTGGTTTGATCTTAGACCATTGATAAGAGAAAAGTTTTCCTGTTCTACCAACTCCGGATTGTACCTCATCAAAAATTAATAAAATTTTTTTATTATCACACAATTTTCTTAAACCTTCTAAACATTGATTTGGAATTACTTTAATACCACCTTCACCTAAAATTGGTTCAATCATAATAGCTGCGGTTTGATTATCTATTGCCTTCTCAATTTGTTTATGATCTCCAAATTCCACTTGAACGAAACCATCAAGTAACGGTTTAAAGCCTTCTATCATTTTTTTTTGTCCTGATGCAGAAATTGTTGCTAAAGTTCTTCCATGAAAACTACCTTTAATAGTAATAATCTTAAATTTGTTCTTTCTTTTTTTTATTTGATGATATGCTCTTGCAATTTTAATTGCTGATTCAACAGATTCTGCGCCTGAGTTACAAAAAAAAACTTTGTCGGCAAATGTAAGTTTTGTTAATTTTTTAGCTAATTCTTCTTGTTCTGGTATTTGAAATGCATTTGATATATGCCACATTTTTTTTGATTGATTATTTAGTACTTTAATTAATTCTGAGTTACAATGCCCCAATGAATTTACAGCTATACCACTAGCAAAATCTAAATATTTTTTACCATTTTTAGTAATTAAGTAGGATCCTTTTCCTTTGACAAAAGACAAATTAGATCTTTTATAAGTAGATAAAATTGATGATTGCATTTTTTTTTAAGTTCTTAATTTGTATCCTGTTTGAAACATTTTATAAACTAAGAAAAATAATATGGTATTTAAAATAATACATACAATGATTCCATTCATAACAGGGGCATCTGAGTATCCTATAAACCCTGCTCTAAAACCATCTATAAAATAAAATATTGGATTATATTTTGCTATAAGTTCTAAAACTAAAGGTAGTTTTTCAATAGAATAAAATGAACCAGATAAAAAAGTTAAAGGAGTTATAATAAAAGCTGTCAATCCTGCCATGTGATCAAATTTTTCGCTCCAAATTCCTCCCATTATTCCTAATAAACTAAGACATAAAGAACCAGAAAAAGAAAAAAAAATAATATAAAAAAAATTTATAAAATTCATATCAATAAAAAAATACAAAGCTATAGTNCTGGCTAAACCTACAACCATCCCTCTAGCAACNCCNCCAAGGCTAAGNGCAATTGTAAGTTCTAAACTTGATAGAGGTGGTAAAAGTAAATCAACTATATTTCCCTGAACCTTAGAAATCATAATTGAAGAAGTTGTGTTCATAAAAGCATTCTGTAAAATCTGCATCATAATTAAACCTGGAACAAGAAATTCAGAATAACTTACCCCACCAATAACAAAATTATCTCTATCAATAACAATTAAAAAAACAGTTAAAAATAGAATATTAGTTACAACTGGGGCTAAAACAGTTTGATAAAAAACTTTTAGAAATCTTGTAGTTTCTTTACTAAATAAAGTCCATAAACCTATCCAGTTAGTAGTAGAAGCATTAAATTTTTCACTATTAATCATTCTTTAATTNTTTAATTTTTAATATCAAATATAATTAGTGTATTTTATGAAAAAAAAAATACCAAAGAAAATTACTCTAGATAATCTTGAAAAGAGTGCAATTAAATATTTAGAAAAATATTCTGTATCAGAATATCAACTGGTAAACATGTTAAAAAGAAAAATAATTAAAACTTCTTTTTTTTATAAAGTTAAGCCAGAAACAAATTTTGAATTAATTAAATTAATAACAACAAAATTTAAAAAAATAGACCTTATAGATGATAAAAAATTTTCAGAGAATAAAACTTTAACTTATATTGAAAGAGGTTATTCAAAAAAAAAAATAATTTTTAATTTAAAAACTAGAGGTATATCTGATGAAAATATTGAAGAAGGAATAACTAATTTAAAAACAACTTATGTTAATTCTGAATTAACTGCAGCTTTGATATATGCAAAAAAAAAAAAAATTTTAGCCTTTAATAAGAAGGAAAAAAAATTTGATGAAATTAAAAAAAAACTACTCCAAATGTCACAAGCTGGGTTTTCTTATGATATCGCAAAAAAAATAATTAATTTGAATGATGAAAAAGAATTTTTAGAATTAGAAAAATTAGCAAAATTCGGAGATACTTAATCGTCGTCTGATCCAGCAGAAAATTCTTTTCTTTTTTTTACTGTATTTTTAATAGGTTTTTTTTTAGTACTCAAATACGAAATCGTTGTTTGAGGAAAAGGTATTTCTATCCCACTTTTATCAAAAGCTAATTTAATTCTTCTATTAAATTCTCTTCTAACAACCCATTGCTGTTTATGGACTGTTGGAATTCTTCCTTTAATAATTATTGAAGAATCTTCAAATTTATCTAGGCCGAAAACTTCTATTTCCCCATTAATTTTTGATTTAAAAAATTTGTCTTTTTGTAAATCTAAGCCTACTTTTTCAATAGTATCAATTACATGATCAACATCTTCGTTATATGAAACGCCAATTTCAAAACTATGGTAATCTTGATCTTGAGTTATATTCTTCACTGTAGTAACTTCGCTAAAAGGAACAACATGTAGATGACCGTTAACATCCCTTAATCTAACAGTTCTTATAGTAATAGCTTCCACCCTTCCAGAATGTCCTGCTACTTCAACAATGTCNCCAATGGTAATTTGTCCTTCTAATATAATAAATAAGCCAGTTATTATATCTTTAACTAAAGTTTGTGATCCAAAACCAACTGCTAAACCTACAACTCCTGCAGCTGCAATTAATGGTCCTATTTCTATTCCTAATTCTGATAACATAAGCATGATAACTACAATCAGAATCGCTATAGATACAAAATTTTTTAGTATACGAAAAAGAGTGTTAATTCTTTGTGTTTGAGCTTCATCTTTAGAATTATCAAGACTATCTAATTTTTTTTTTATTAATGTTGAAAGGGTTTTCCATCCAAGGAAACCTATAAAAATAATAATAAATATATTCACGAAAACCTGATAAGAATCTTTGAAAATGTTTAAAAAAGATAAATCCATTTATTAAAAAAAAAAAATACAAAAGTACTTCAAATATATTATTATGAACTACATAAATACAACAATGTTTTTAATTTTTAAAATGTTAAAAAATAAATATATTCTTATTACAATTTTAATAGTGTTTTTTAATTTTTACGGTTTGAGCAATATAGACTCAAGGGAAATTCCACGATCTGCATATGATTTTAATTTTGTTGATATAGATGGTAAAAACTTACCGTTATCACAATTTAAAGGAAAACCTCTTTTAATATTTAACTCTGCTTCAAAATGTGGTTTTACTTCCCAATATACTGGCATTCAGAAAATACATGAAACTTACAAAAATAAAGGTTTGGTTGTAATTGGAATTCCTTCCGATAATTTTAATCAAGAACCTGGCAATGAAGAAGATATTAAAAAGTTTTGTATGGTAAATTTTAATATTACTTTTGATTTAACAAAAAAAAATAATGTTGTTGGATCTGAGGCACATCCTTTTTTTGAATGGATTGATAAAAATTACAATGTAAAACCAAAATGGAATTTTTATAAATTTGTCATAAATAAAGATGGAAAATTAGAAAGCCATTTTTCATCTATGATTGTTCCATCCTCAGAAAAACTAATCTCTTCATTAGACAAAGTGATTAAATAACTTTAATTTTAAATTTGGCGCGCCCGAGAGGAGTCGAACCCCTAACCTCCTGATCCGTAGTCAAGCGCTCTAATCCAATTGAGCTACGGGCGCTNTTTTTTCTTTTTTCNTATATTTTGTANGAAATCATATTTTTGCCAAANATATTTTCGCATATCGTGGCAANTAANTTCTTTTTCTTTTCCATGAACAAANGATGTGCTACTTCCTAAATTTTTCTTTTTCATGAAATTTTAAACTTATAATTAACTCTATATTTAATTAAGTGTTGCAAAATGACAACACATTTAACTTGTTTTTACTAATTTATAAATCATAATACTAGTATAAGTTTGAAAGTTATATATAATTATTTTAGGAAAATTTAGGATGATGTCGGGTATATGATTAATAGAATAATAGTACTTTTTGCTATATTAACATTAATATCAAGCTGTGGCATATTGGATCGTGGAGACACTGAAGATATAGCAGATCTTGAACCTATTCCTGAGGAAACGGTTACCGCTGGCGAACCTTCAATTTTAATTGATGATGAGGAAATGATAGCACCAGTTGACGGCTCTCTTCTTGATGACCGTTCACTAACAAGAGAAGATCAAATGACAACTGAACCTAGCGGAACATTTGTTGGACAAAAAATTAATCCTTTAAAAGAAGATTTATTTGCAGTTGATGACGCTTTCCTTACACATAGAAGTAGTTATGAAGAAGTTAAATCTAGAGTTTACGGTGCATCAACTGAATTTTACGGAACAGTAGCTGCTATTAATACAAAATTACAGTTAGGAACAACCCCTGGAAACCCAACTTTAGTTAGACAATATGATCAAGCCCAAACTGAGCTTGATAAAATCGAAGAATATATGCGTGAAATTAATTTATTAAATCAAAAGGTAAATGCTGATGCTGGAGTAGTAGCACTTTTAAAAGGTACATTAAATAAAACCTTACGTCTGGCCGGAGCAATCGATCAAGATCATAGACAATTGGAAGTATTAGAAGATAATACAGAAAAATTAGAAATTGATATCTCAAGACTTATTAACGAAATTACAGAAGAAATTTCTAGACAAGCTGGTTTTGCAAAAATTGAAAATCAAAATATGTTAGTAATGGCTGTTGCTATAAGAAATGGAGAAGCAATGGGTACGGGAATTCTTAATAGATCTTTTCTTGCAGCTCAAGCTTTGGCTGATGCTGGCCCTCCTGATGCACAATTAGATGTTCCTCAAGTAAATATTACAGGCTTGCCTTTAGTTGTTATTAGATTTGATGACCCTGATATTAACTATGAAAAAACATTGTTTGATGCAATAGGAACTACTGTTGACAAGAAATCTGATGCTACTTTCGGATTAGTTGCGGTGGCGCCAATTGGAAAAAATGAGGGTGAAACAAGAATTAATTCTTCTAAAGTAAAAAAATATGCTGAAAGAGTATTAAGAAGTATGGTGAGTTTTGGTTTACCTTCAAAAAAAGTGGCTTTGACTGCCAAAACAAGTGGAGATGTAGTTGTTCCAGAAGTTCATATATACGTTCAATAATCTTAATTCTTAAAATTATCAATCAACCTTGTATTGCCTAAATTTGCAGCGGCAAATACACGTAAGTTATTTTCTTTTATATTATTCTTTGACAGGTTATTTTCGTTATAAATCTCTAAATAATCGATTTTAGTAAATCCTTTATTAATTAATTTTTTTTTTCCTGTTACTTCTAAATTATTTAGTGATTTTAAATTCTTTTTTGCTAGGAATGAAATTTCTTTTATAGTTTTAAATAAAAAAGAAGCAATTTTTTTTTGTTTTTTATCTAAAAGATAATTTCTAGATGAATAAGCCAATCCATTTCTATCTCTAATTGTAGGGGCAGTAATAATTTTTATTTTTAATTTATATTTTAAAATTAAATCCTTAACAATTAAAATTTGTTGAAAATCTTTTTCACCAAAAAAAACAATAGTTGGTAACACTTGCTTGAAGAAGGATTGTAAAACAGTCACTACACCATCAAAATGTCCTTTTCTAAATCTTCCACATAGTTTTTTAGCTTTTTTTGAAGCTTTAAGTTTTTGTATATTATTGTCAGGAAAAACTTCTTTTATTGTTGGTGTATATAAAATATTAACTTTTTCTTTATAAATTTTTTTTTTATCAGCAGTTGGATTAATAGGATATTTCTTAAAATCAATTTTAGAATTAAATTGTAAAGGATTTAAAAAAATACTCACAACAACAATATCAGACTTTTTTTTTGCAAGTCTTATTAATTCTAAATGCCCTTTATGTAAAGAGCCAAGTGTTGGAACAAACCCTATTTTCTTTTTTTTTAATTTATATATTTGGATTGTTCTTAGTAAAGTTTTTGAATCTTTAATTATTTTTAGTTTAGTCACTTTTTTTCTGAAAATTTTAAATACGATACATTATTAAAAACTTTTTTATTTTTTGTATAACAGAATTCATTGCTTGGAAACAACCCATTCCTTACTTCATCACAAAATTTTCTGACTGATAATTCTAAATCATAGTTTTTAAAAACTTTTACAAATTTAGGTAATTTATTTCCTTTATATTTATTTGTTAAACCAATCATATCATCAGTAACTAATATTTGTCCGTTACAATGTTTACTTGCACCAATACCAATAGTTGGAACAAATCTTTTTTTATAATTTTTAACTTTTTTTATAACATCATTAGCCGCATTTTCTGCAACAGCTTCAATTACAATTGAAAAAACGCCTGCATTACATAAATAATCAGCATCTCTAACCAATTTTTTTTTCTCTGCTGAATTAAAACCTTTAATCTTTATATTAATATATTTTTTTATGGATTGTGGTGATAAACCAATATGTCCCATAACATTTATACCTCTACTAGTTAAGTATAATGCAGTTTCTGCAATTTCCTTTCCTCCTTCTATTTTAATACCATAACACCCTGTTTTATCGATTACCTTACAGGCTGTTTCATAAGCTTGAACAGGTGATCTTTCATAAGTTCTAAACGGCAAATCAACTATAACTAAAGTGTTTTTAGCACCTTTTACTACTGCTTTTCCATGATTAATCATCATATCAATTGTTACATTACGAGTATTCTTCATTCCATAGAAAGTCATTCCTAAACTATCTCCAACAAGAATAAAGTCCACATGTGGATCTAATGTTTTTGCCATATCAAATGAATATGCCGTTAAACCAACTATAGGGCAGGATTTATTGAAGAATTTTGTAGTTTTGTTTTTTAACTTCATTTCAATATAATTATATCAATTAAGGATTAATAATAATTTGTTTAAATCAATATTAAAAATATTTTTTTTATTTTTTTTTCTGTTTGTAACAAACAATTCTTATGCAATAGAAAAAAATTTTTTTGCTGTATCAACTTCACACCCTGAAGCATCAAAAATTGGAAGAAATATATTAAATAAGGGTGGTAGCGCTATGGATGCTATTTTAGCTGTTCAAATGGTTCTTAATTTGGTAGAACCACAGTCTTCAGGCATCGGCGGAGGTGGTTTTTTATTATATTTTGATAAAAAAAATTCTAATTTAACTTTTTACGATGGAAGAGAAATTGCTCCAAATAAAATAAAAAAAGAATTTTTTTTAGATAATAATGGNAATCCNTTAAAATTTTATGATATNGCTGTTGGAGGTAAAGCAATTGGTGTACCAGGNCTTGTATCTATGCTTGACATTGCACATAAAGATTATGGGTTAATGGATTGGAAAACCCTTTTTGAACCAGCAATTAAATTATCTAAAAACGGTTTTAATATCTCTCCTAGACTCTATAAAGCAATTAAAAAAGATAATTATTTATATTTTTTTCCTGAAAGTAAAAAGTATTTTTATAGAAAAAACAAAACTTATATAAAAATGATCCCAAAAATGCTCGATGAGATCCAACCAAAAAAAAAACATGATATTTTAAAAAATCCTGATTTTGCAAANACATTAAGAATTATATCTTTAAAAAGATCAAAAGGTTTTTATGAAGGAAAGATTGCTAAAAATATGGTTTATACAATTCAAAACTCTCCTATCAAAAAAGGTGTTGTTAATTTAAATGATTTAAAAAATTATAAAGCAAAAAAAAGAAATCCTTTATGTGGAAAATATAGAGAATATAAAGTTTGTAGTGCTCCACTTCCCAGCGCAGGCGGTTTTAGTATTTTACAAGTTTTAGGAATACTTGAAGAATTTGAATTATCAAAAGATAAAATAAATGAAAATATTTACTTAATTTTAGAAGCAAGCAGGTATTCTTATAATGATAGGTATAAATATTTAGGAGACTCTGATTTTACTAATATTAAAATAAACAATTTGTTATCCAAAGAATATCTCAAACAAATAGCTTCTAAAATATCATTAAATAAAAAAATAGAATCTAAATTTAAAATTAAGAATAAATTTTTTACACCTACTTCTACAACTCATGTATCAATTATTGATATGTATGGTAATGTTGCTTCATTAACATCTAGCATTGAAAATACTTTTGGATCAAGATTAATGGTAAATGGTTTTCTATTGAATAATCAACTTAGTGATTTTAATTTCAAAATAGAAAAAGATTTATTTGCAAATAATATAATTGAACCAAATAAAAGACCTTTAAGTTCTATGTCACCAACAATTATTTTTGATAAAAATAATAATGTAAAAATGGTAATAGGATCACCAGGTGGTAAATCAATTATAATGTATATAATTAAAACAATTATTGCAGTTTTAGATTGGGAAATGGGAATTCAAGAAGCTGTGAATTTTCCTAATTTTAGTATTTCTAATAATACAGTTTTGATTGAAAAAAAAAGATTTAGCAAAGAATTTAAAGAAAATCTTTCAAATTTAGGGTATATAATCGTTGAAAAAGAATTGAATAGTGGTTTAAATGGTTTTGAGATTAAAGACAATGTTATGTTTGGTGCTGCAGATAAAAGAAGAAATGGCCTTGTCTTATATAATTAATAAATTTTTTTGTATATTTAATAATAAATTAATTTATAAATATTAAAGATAATTAAACATATTAACTTTTTTTTTAATATTTAAAATTGAAAAGAACATTTCAACCAAGTACAAGAAAGAGAAAAAATAAACACGGGTTTAGAAAAAGAATGGCTACTAAAGATGGTAGACAAATTTTATCTAATAGAAGAAATAAAGGCAGAAAAAAAATTTCGGCTTGAAAACTAATGTCAACAGTTTTACTTAAAACAATAAAAAAAAGAATTGATTTTATTAAAGTATCAAAAAAAGGAGAAAAAAAATTTACCCAAGGTTTTATTCTTCAAAAATATAAAAGGGATTTTTTATCTAAAGAAAAAGAAAATACAGCTAGAGTTGGACTAACAGTTACAAAAAAAATCGGTGGTGCGGTAGTAAGAAATAAAATAAAAAGACGTTTTAGATCAATCATAAAGGAAGTTTCAAATGATTACTTAAAAAAAAATTATGATTATGTAATTATTGCAAATAAAAAAAGTTTAGTTATGAATTATATAGAACTAAGGAATGATGTTATAAAAGTAGTAAAATAAAAATGAAAATATTAAATAAAATTCTAGAAAAAGTATTAATAAACATTATAAAAATTTATTGTTTTTTTTCCCCTTTTTTTTATAGAGGTGTGTGTAGATTTAACCCTACTTGTACGGATTATACAATTCAATCAATATTGAAATATGGGCCTATAATTGGTATTTATAAAAGTGCTATTAGATTATCAAAATGTCATCCTTTTGGAAATCATGGATTTGATCCTTTAAGTCAGAAAGAGAAAAAATAAAATGAAAGACCAGGGTAATTTACTTTTAGCAATTGTTCTATCTTTGTTAATTCTGCTTGGTTTTCAATACTTTTTTGAATCTCCAAAAATAAAAAAGGAAACGGAAAGAAAAAATAATCTAGAACAAACTGAAAATTTAATAGAGAATAATTTTAATAATTTAGAAAATGATATAACCGGTTATTTAGAATTAGATGATGCATTAGGCAAAGATCAAAGAATTAAAATTGATTCAGAAAAACTACAAGGATCTATATCCTTAAATGGTTTAAAAATTGACGATCTTACTCTTAAAAATTACAAAGAAAGATTAGATGATAGTAAACTTATAACTTTATTTAAACCAAGTTCAACTAAAGGAGGATACTTTTCTAATTTTGGATGGATAAAGGCATCTTCAGATGAAAACTTTGATTTACCAAATGATCAAACTATATGGACTACAAACTCAAAAGAAATAACTAGCATCAATCCTGCTATATTTTCCTGGGCCAATAAACAAGGAGTTCAATTTGAACAAGAAATTTCGATTGATGAAAACTACATGTTCACAATTAAGCAAAAAGTTACCAATAATACAGATAAAAACATAAGTTTAAGTCCTGTTGCCAAAATTAGTAGAACGGATACACCAGAAACACAAGGTTTTTTTATTTTACATGAAGGACCAATCGGCATTATCGACGACGTTCTTGAAGAACTAGATTACAAAGATTTAAAAAAAAATATTGGTCCAATTGAATATAAAACAAAAGGTGGTTGGATGGGAATAACAGATAAATATTGGCTGNCTACACTTATACCTGATCAAAATTCAAATGTTGTTGCTAGATATCAATTTTATACAAAAAATAACAAAGAAAAATACCAAGTTGACTATAAGGGAGGCATCATTGAAATACCTTCAAATAAAACAATAACTATAACAAATTTATTATATGCAGGTGCAAAAGAGGTTAAACTTTTAGATAAATATGAAAAGCAATATTCAATACCAAGGCTAGATTTTGCCATAGATTTTGGGTGGTATTATTTTTTAACTAAACCTTTTTTATATATTTTAATTTT
This sequence comes from Pelagibacteraceae bacterium, assembly GCA_002711715.1. The sequence continues at coordinate 15,823 of PARY01000014.1, forward strand.
TTTCAATAATATTTTTGGAAATTTTGGGATTTCTATAATATTACTTACTCTTTTGATAAAACTAATTTTTTTTCCTCTTGCAAANAAATCATATGTGGCAATGCAGAAAATGAAGGAGTTACAACCTCAGCTTATGAGAATAAAAGAAATGTATAAAAATGATAAAGCTAAACTTAATCAAGAAATGATGGGATTATACAAAAGAGAAAAAGTTAATCCGGCTGCAGGATGTCTACCAATAATTATTCAAATACCAGTATTTTTTGCTCTATATAAA
>PARY01000029.1 GCA_002711715.1 Pelagibacteraceae bacterium
CTCTTTGAGCTTTTTCAACATTATAATCTGATGATTGTAATAATTTTAAAATAATATTTTCCACATCTTCTCCAACATATCCAGCTTCGGTTAATGTAGTTGCGTCAGCCATTGTAAATGGCACATCAAGCATTCTTGCTAACGTTTGAGCAAGTAAAGTTTTCCCACAACCAGTTGGGCCTATTAGAAGTATATTTGATTTGGACAACTCAACGTCATTAGATTTTGAAATATGATGTAATCTTTTGTAATGATTATGTACAGCTACAGATAGTATTCTTTTTGCTTTATCCTGTCCTATAACATAATCATTTAATGTCTTTTCTATATCTATTGGCGATGGGACGCCACTAGTACTTTTTAATACATGTGACTTATTTTCTTCTTTTATGATGTCCATGCACAGCTCTACGCACTCATCACAAATAAATACTGTTGGGCCTGCAATTAATTTTTTTACTTCATGTTGGCTTTTNCCACAAAANGAGCAATACANNGTATTTTTNGNATTATCACTAGTNGATTTAATCATAATTATTTANNAATCCCTACTAAAATTATATGAATCTNAATNNATTAATTGCAATAGAAAAATTAGTCTTTGNTNCNNATNTTTTCNANATCTTCTCTTTTATTTACGATTTTNTCNATTAATCCGAAANNTTTAGCTTCNTCTGGACCCATAAANCTATCTCTATCNANNTATTCTTCNATTTTTTTTATATNNTGNCCNGTATGNTNTACATAAATNTCATTTANNTTNTTTCTNATAGTTAAAATTTCNTTNGCNTGAATTTGTATATCTGANGCNTGNCCNTNNACNCCGCCNGATGGNTGATGNACCATTATTCTTGAATGAGGNANTGCATATCTTTTNTTTTTTGNNCCNGCTGNNANTANNAAAGANCCCATAGATGCNGCTTGNCCNATACACACNGTNGTAATATCTGGTTTTATATATTGCATAGTATCATANATTGCNANNCCTGANGTNACNGCNCCNCCAGAAGAATTNATATAAAANGANATATCTTTATTNGGATTNTCAGATTCTAAANAAAGTAATTGAGCGCAAATTAANGANGNNACNTNATCNTCAATAANNCCTGTAAGAAAAATTATTCTTTCTTTTAATAATCTTGANTATATATCATAAGATCTCTCNCCTCTGGATGTTTGCTCTACAACCATTGGTATTAAAGTACTTAAATTATTNNCTTTAGNTTTTGTCATCATAAATTAATAGATATTTACTATTTTTTTATTTTAAATGTTTTTTTATTTTTTTAATAATTCTTTTCTAGNAACTTCTTTTTCTTCAAATTTTATATTATTCAGAATATAATCAACTACTTTTTGTTCAAATATAGGCGCCCTTAAAGAAGCGAGTGCTTCTGAATTTTCTGAATAAAATTTTATAATCTGTTCTTTTGCATCAGGTTGTCTTAGTATTTCTTCTTCAATAGCTTTTTTTACATCATCATCAGCAACAGAAATTTTATTGATTTCCCCAATTTTAGCTAGAACTAAACCGACTTTTACTCTTCTCTCTGCTATGGACTTATATTCTTTTTTTAATTCATNTTCATTTTTATTTTTATCACTTTCATCTACAATTCCTTTTGTTTTATCTTCAGTGATTTTTTTCCATATATGCTCAAACTCATAATTAACCATACCCGGTGGAAGATTAATTTTATGAATATTATCTAATTGTTCGATTAAATCTTTTTTTAATATCNTTATTGAAACACTATCTAGCTCGTCTTGCATTTGTTTTTTTACTCTTTCTTTAAAATTATTAAGATCAGTAGCTCCCATCGTCTTAGCAAAATTATCATCTAAAATTCNTTTTTGCGGAGCTCTTACTTCTAAAATTTCAATTTCAACTCTAACNTCTTTTTCAGCAATATCTTTATTTGGAAAATTATTTGGAAACTTACANNTAAAATCTAATTTATCGCCTGCTTTAGTTCCTACTATTTTATTCTCAATTTCAGGTATTATCATTTTATTACCAACAATTGTCATTTTATTTTCNATCAGTGCCTCTTTAACAATTTCATTATTGTAAGTTGGTTTTAAATTAAGNAGAACACCATCCCCATTCTCAANATTTTTTCCATCTTTTAATTCAAAATTTTNTTGAGTTTTTGCAAATGTTTCTAAAGTTNTTTTAAAATCATCTTCATTAACTTTTGAAATAAATTTTGTTAATTTAATTTTTTTGATATCTCCTACTTTAAAATCTGGTATTAATTCTAAAGTCATAATATATTCAAGTCCCTTATCTTCANCAAAATTTTTAACATCAACTTTTGGTTTAATAGCTAATTTTAAATTATTTTTTTTTATTACTTCATTTGTTGTAGATCGAATAAGTTCATCNAAAGTTTGNTTTAATGCGTTTTGGCCATAACGTTGTTTGACAATGTTAAGNGGTACTTTTCCTTTTCTAAANCCTTNTATTTCAACATCTTTAGATATTTGCAGTAAACTTCCATTTAACTTATCAGTGACNTCCTTTGATGAAACAATAATCTTAAATTCTCTTTCTAATCCTTTTTTTTTTAACTCAGTTATTTGCATATTAATTATAATATTTATTATTTTTTCTTATTCATGTCTTTTTTTTGGTGCGGGTGGAGGGACTTGAACCCCCATGGAAAAATCCACTGGTTCCTAAGACCAGCGCGTCTACCAATTCCGCCACACCCGCAAACTTTCTTTACTTTCTACGAAAATACTCAATGATATAAAAAATTCAATAAAATNTTTTGTTCTATTACTATCACATTCTTTCTTTATTTTAATTTTTTAATTTCTTTAATACTTTAGGTATCATCTCAGGTATATCTTCTGCTATCAATCCCGGGCCTTTCATTCTAGCAATTTCACCGTGGATCCAGACAGCTGCACAACATGCATTAAAAATATCCATTTTTTGAGAAATTAATCCAGTAATCATTCCTGCTAAAACATCTCCNGATCCACCAGTTGCTAAAAAAGGTGATGTATTTGTGTTAATTGAAATTCGACCATCTTGGGAACAGATAATCGTTGTATTTCCTTTTAATATTAAATTAATTTTTGTTTTTTTTACAAATTCTGTTGCTGNTATAAGTTTATTTTTCTTTTTTTTAATATTTAAACTTTTTAAAACTTGTGTAAACTCTCCATCGTGTGGGGTTATTACGATTTTCGTTTTATTTTCTGATAAAATTTTTTTAAAATTATTTTTTAAAGCATCAGCGTCTAAAACAACTATTCTTTTTTTTTCCTTTATTATTTTTAAAATTAATTTTAATTTTTTTTTATTTATACCTAATCCGGGCCCAATTAAAATTGTATTTATCCTTTTNTCTTTCAACAAGTTATTCAAATCATTTTCNTCATCAACTGTCTCTATCAAAGCAATAGGNTTTTCTATTGAATATATATCAAAACTTTTTTTTGGAACACCAAGACAAAGTAAACCGCATCCTATCCTTGCNACACCTCTAGCAGCTAATCTCGATGCTCCNGTCATTTTTTCTCCACAAATAATTAATGTAAATCCTCTGGTATATTTGTGAGATTTTTGATTTGGCCATGGAAATTTATTTTTCCAATTATCAGGATGATTTTCAAATATATGTGGTTTAAATAATAATTTTTCTAAATTAACTCCAATGTCTGTAACTATGATATTTCCGCAATATTCCTTACCTGGTGACAACAAATGNCCTATTTTTTTTCTAGTAAATGTAATCGTATCATTAGACTTTACTGCAACACCTTGAACTTGACCTGTGTCTCCATTAATTCCTGAAGGAACATCTATTGATATACAATATGGTTTTTTTAAATTTATTTTTTCAATAATCTTTTTTAAATTACCAGAAATATTTTTTTTTAAACCTGAGCCAAAAATGCCGTCAATAATTACATCATTACTTGATATTTTGAAATTAGAAAAACTTTTAAAATTATCACCAAATTTTTTAGCAGCTAATTTTGCATCCCCTTTTAATTTTTTTTTTGTAACTAAACAAAACAAATTAATATTNAAATATCCGTCTTCTTTTAATAATTTTGCTACTACAAATCCATCTCCTCCGTTATTACCAGGGCCACATAAAATTTTTATTTTTTTTTGTTTCTTAAATTTTTTTTTTATTATTTTAAAAATAACTTTCCCTGCATTTTCCATTAATGTATATCCAGATATAAACTTTTTAATTGTTTTTTTATCTAAGTCTCTATGATTTTTACAGCTAAGAATTGCGTAATTTAAAATATTTTTTTTTAGCATTTTCTTTAAATAATATTAAAATTTTATTCTATGTATCTTCAATATATTATCTAATATATAGTTATGATTAGATCAAATTGGACGCAAAATGAAATATTAAAAATTTTAAATTTGCCGTTACTTGAATTAATTTTTAAAGCACAAAAAAAACATAAAAAATATTTTCCTAAAAAAGATGTTCAACTTGCTAGTTTATTAAGTATTAAAACTGGTGGGTGTCCAGAAAATTGNAAATATTGTCCNCANTCAGCNCANTANAAAACNGGNTTAAAAAATGAANCNCTTNTAAGNGTNAATNAAGTTTTAAAAAAAGCNAAAAANGCAAAANAATCTGGTGCTTCAAGGTTTTGTATGGGTGCNGCTTGGAGAGAAGTTAANGATGGNCCGGAATTTGATAAAGTTATTAAAATGGTAAAAGGAATAAAAAAAATTGGAATGGAGTCTTGTGTTACACTGGGAATGTTAAATCAAAATCAAGCTAACAAATTAGCAGAAGCTGGTTTAAAAGCTTATAATCATAATATTGACACTAGCCCTAATTTTTACAAAAAAATTATAACTACTAGAAAATTTCAAGATAGAATTGATACAATTAACAGAGTAAGAAAAGCAGGTATTGATGTTTGTTGTGGGGGAATTATAGGAATGGGTGAAAATATTAAAGATAGAGCAAAAATGCTCCAAGTTTTATCAAATTTTAAACCTCATCCTGAAAGTGTTCCAATAAACACTTTGGTACCTTCTAAAGGAACGCCTTTAGGCAATAGAAATAAGATAAATGCAATTGAGCTTGTTAGAATGTGCGCTACAGCAAGAATTATTATGCCTAAATCAAGAGTAAGATTAAGTGCAGGTAGAAAAGATTTGTCAAATGAAGCTCAGATATTGTGTTTCATGGCAGGTGCAAATTCTATATTTTATGGTGACAAATTACTAACAACTGGAAATAATGATACAACTTCAGATGTAAATTTATTAAAAAGTGCCGGAATTCCCCTAACGCAACTAAGTAATTAGTTAATATTACTTATTAATAACATTATATATAATATTGATTATATTGCTTTTTTTTGGGGCGAGAGACCGGATTCGAACCGGCGACATTCGGCACCACAAGCCGACGCTCTAAACCAACTGAGCTACTCCCGCCATAAACTTTTAGTTGTTTAAATAATATAAGAAAAAACCGGTTATTTTTAAATTAAAATAACCGATTTTTTCAAATTAATGCTTATAAATTATAAGAATTATTTTCCTAGTGAAGCGGAAACATTAAGAGCTACCAATCCAAGTACTGCTCCAGCAATACCAGATAGAGCTGTTAATATAAGTGGGTTTCCGAGACTAGCAGATTGCAAAGCGTCAGTTCCGGCTAGGAAAGCTGTAAAAAACGCAGCATATCCATAAACTGCTCCAGGTGCTAGTGAAAAAGCTTTAACTTTCGTACCATAAATAAGTACAAAAACACTAATAGCAATGGATGCAGGAACACCTAATCCAGCAGGCAAACCTCCTAGATTTGGTATTAAAACAAGTGCAGTCAACCAAGCTACAACAGCACCCCATAACCATGCTGTTATTGTAGAACTTAGCGCTTTATTGTTACCGCCTGCAGCAACAAAACATGCCCAAGCAATAAATGAGATTGGTATTGAAAGAGCCAACGGAGTTGAAGTGTAAATCCACGTCATTACTCCACCTACTCCACCAATAGCCAATGATAATGCAACTAATTTATTCATAATACCCTCCCTCTATATAAAGGTTGTAATAGTATACTATCTGTATTTATTAAAAACACCTTTATTTTTTAAATAATTTAGTAGCTTGTGTATAACCTGATTTTTTGCTTTTTAGTAAATCTTCTAGGTGTTTTAATTTTTTTTTTAGACTATTTATCTCATTTAAAAGACCATCGATACTTAATTCATCATAATTTTTCTCTTTTTCTACTCTATTTTTAATATCTTCGTCTTCTTCCATAACAAATTGATATATTATTTATAATAATATTAAGATTTATATTTTGTTAAATTAAATTAATAATAAGAGTTTATGATATCAGCAAATTTCTTAATAAATCAATTAACAAAGTATGGTTATAATTTTTTTTCTGGTGTTCCGTGCTCACATTTAACTCCAGTAATTAATGGTGTTATTAACACAAAAAAAATAAAGTATATTGGCGCAACAAGTGAAGGTGAGGCAGTAGGAATTGCCTCAGGTGCTTGGTTAGCAGGAAAGAAAAGTGTTGTTATGATACAAAATTCAGGTTTAGGTAACACTATAAACCCTTTAACATCACTAAATTATCCTTTTAAGATTCCAATCCTATTAATCACAACATGGAGAGGCGACCCAAAAATAAAAGATGAGCCTCAACATGAATTAATGGGNAAAATAACAAAAAATATTCTTACTTTATCAAAAATAAAAAATGAAATTTTTCCAACAAATGAAAAAAAATTAAAAAAAATAATTTTTAAAATTAATAATTCAATAAACAAAACTTCCTTGCCTTATGCATTAATAATGAGAAAAGAAACAATTAAAAAAGAAGAACTAAAACAAAAAAAAATTTTATTAAAAAAAAAAAATAAAGTTCTCATTTATTATAAAAAAAAGAAGTTACCAAGAAGAATTCAAGTTTTAAAAGAATTACAAAAAAATATTAACGATAAAATTGCTGTAATCGCAACTACTGGAAAAACTGGGAGAGAATTATTTAGTTTAAATGATTGTAAAAATTATTTTTATCAAATTGGCTCTATGGGATGTGCAAGCGCAATTGGTTTNGGAGTTGCTTTAAATTCAAAAAAAAAAATTGTAGTCTTAGATGGTGATGGAGCNTTNCTTATGAAAATGGGNAATATGTCAACTATTGGGGCAAATCAACCAAATAATTTAATACATATATTACTAGACAATAATGTACATGATTCAACTGGTCAACAATTAACAAATGCTTCGACAGTAGATTTTGCAAATGTTGCTATAAATTGTGGTTATAAAAATTCATATTCCATAGATAATTTAAATAATTTTTCAAAACTTATAAAAACAAATTTAAAAAATAAATTGTCTGGNCCTACTTTTATACATATAAAAATTGAAAAAGGTTCTNTTAAAAGTTTAGGAAGNCCAACTATTCATCCAAAAGAAGTTTCGAGAAGATTTCAAAAATTTTTAGAAAATTAAATTATTAAACTTTAAAATTATAATTCTTATTAGGATCTCTATCTACATCAGGAGGGTAATTTTTATATTTATCATTATAGTATTTCTCTCTATGATCCCCATCCGACAACTTATTGTAGGTAAGATATAAAATTCTTCTTGATTTGCTTGTTAAATTTTCTTTTGATTTATGAGGTGCGTAACAATCAAAAAAAACAACATCTCCAGGTTTAGTTTCTATTGGAATAAACTTCATATCNTTCATATCAATATCTGATAATGGTTTCCAAAGTTTACCAATAAGACCTGATTGATTATGTCCAGAAGCAAATTCTAAACATCCATTTTTAATCGTAGCGTTATCAACGCTNACCATTGCTGTTAAATAAAATTTTGCATAGTCATCCCAACCAGCTTGGGAATCTTGATGAGGTTTAAAACCAGAGCCCCCGGACATTTTAAAATTTATTTTATCCTTAAATAATATTCCTTTTTCTCCAAAACAATCATTTACACATTGCATAATTTTATTTTTTGTACAAAGTTCTTTAAATCCTTTATGGTATTTACAAAAATTCTCTATTCTTTCCAAAACTCTTTTATTTTTATTAATTTTACTTTTTTCAAAATATTTCCATTCTTTACCTGAAACTTCAGGAGCATTTTGTAATTCTTCCGTATACTTTAAAATTAATTTTATTTCAGCCTTATCAAATAATCCCGGGATACAAACAAAACCGTTGTTTTTAAATTCTTTAATTTGATTATCGCTTAACATGATTTTCTTATTTTAAAAAAAATTATATTCATAAAAATTTAATGTGCATCTTTAAAAGTATCTTTTTGATTGCTTTTAATAACATTTTTATATGTTTAGGATAAATATTTCCAATACATCCTATTCGAAATGTTTTTTGATTAGTAATACTTCCAGGATAAATAATAAAACCAAGTTTACTAAGATTGNTATAAAAAAAATTAAAATTAAATTTTGAATTTTTAGGCATTTGAAAACTAACTATTATTGGAGAATGAANATTATTANCTAAATANCATTTAAATCCCATTTTTTTCATACCATTTACAAGTGTAAAATAATTATTTTTATATCTTTTATTTCTACTATTAACACCACCTTCTTTTTTTAATTGTTCTAAAGCAGATGATAAAGCAATAACTGAATGTGTTGGTGGAGTAAAACGCCATTGGCTATTCTTTAAAAAACCCTTCCATTGATCAAACAAATCTAAAGATAATGAATTTGCATTACCATAAGATTTTGACAAAGAATTTTTTTTAATTATTGAAAAAGAAAAACCCGGTATCCCTTCTAAACATTTATTAGCTGAACTAACTAATGCGTCTATATTATTTTTTTGAATATTTATATCTATTCCACCAAAAGAGCTCATTGCGTCAACAATTAATTTTTTTTTATATTTTTTACATAATAATGCTATTTCATTTAGCGGATTTAATATACCGCTACTAGTTTCACAATGNACGAATGCTANGTGTGAAATAGATTTGTTTTTTGATAAAATTTTTTTAGTTTTATCAATTGATATAACTTCATTTTCAATAAATTTTAAAACTATAAAATTCTTTCTAATTTTTTTACAAATATTAACAAGTCTGTTTCCATAAGTTCCGTTAGTAACAATTAAAACTTTAGACTTATTACTAAGTAATGTTTCAAATGTTGCTTCTAAAGAAAATGTTCCGCTTCCTTGAATAGGTAAACAAATGTATCCTTTGGTTGCATAACCTAATTTTAATATATTTGAAAATAATGATTTATTGATTCTAATGAAGTCTGCATCTCTCGAACCTAAATCTATAAAAGTGGCTTTTTTAGTTATATCCGAAGTATTTANCGGACCAGGGGTAAAAAGTAATTTTTTTTTTAATTTTTTTGACATTATTCTTTTGTATAGAAGATATATGTTCTATCGAGTATTTTATTATAAATAATAAAAAAAAGGATATCTATAATTGTCTAAATTTAAATTTATTTATTTAATCTTCGGTTTATCACTACTTATTTTCATATTTAATAAAGTTGATTTTCATGCTTTTTTAAACGAATTAAACAAACTTAGATTTAGCTTTATATCTATCTTGATTATTTATTTTATAGGTTTTGTTTTAGATAGTTATTCATGGAAATTATGTATTGAGAACTTAGTTAAAACAAAATTAAAATTGATTGATGTATTTAAAGTTAGAATTATTGGGGAAGCTTTTAATTACATACTTTTTCAAGTCGGAGGAGAGCCCGTAAAAGCATTTTTACTAAAAACTAATTTTGGTATCAGATATAAATCTTCTATTGGTTCGTTGATACTAGCAAAGACTNTTATTCTTTTTGCNTTAATAATTTTTTGTTTTATTGGTTTAGTAAGTATTTTTTANACAAATAAATTTGGAGCTAACTTTGAAAAAGCTTCTTTAATTGGTTTTTTTTTATTTACTACTTTAATATCTTTATTTTTTATTGTTCAAAGATATAAATTAACATCAAAATTACATAATATTTTTAAAAATAAACTCTCAAAAAAATTTAATAAAATTTTCAAACATCTACAAGAAACTGAACATAAAATTTCTGACTTTTATAAAAAAACAAAAAAAGATTTTTTTAAAATTTTATTTTTAAATTTGTGTAATTGGTTCTTTGGTGCTTTTGAATTATATACAATTTTTTTTCTTTTAAATCAAAAAATATCTTTTTTAGAAGCTATAGCCATTGAAACTCTGGTCCAATTGGTTAGAGCAATGCTTTTTTTTATCCCTTCAAATCTAGGTACTCAGGAAGGTGTTTTTATTTTAGCTATCAATGTATTAAAAGATTCTACTCCGTTAGGTTTGGCTGTGGCTGTTATTAGAAGGTTAAGAGAAGTAATATGGATAAGTATAGGGTTAATTCTAGGATTTAATCAAAAAATAGATTTTAAGGAAATTAAGAAAAAATTATAATTCTTTTGTTTTATAAAAAAATATTAAAATTGTTATAGCTAAAAAAATTGGGGTACCAATAAAAGAATAAAATAAAAAAATATCAATTTTATTTAAAAAAGTTACTGGTATTACAATATATATTACATCTTCATGTTCAAAACCTAATATATTTCTTTGCTCAATTGCTTCTCCTCCCTTTATTCTTTCTAAATAAAACCTAATAGTCATAATTAAAAAAATACATAGCGCTGAAACATATCCGTAATTTAATCCTAAATTAAAGTTCTTATCAGCATAAAAACCTAGGCCAATAAATAATACAATATATGNAATGCACACTCCGATATGATCTAAATAATGACCAAATATACTTCTTTTATTTAATTTTCTAGCAACTTCTCCATCAACGTGATCAAAACAAGCAGCAAAAAAGAAAATTATAGAAGCTATTTTTGCATAAAATATATCACCAGTTGTATATAAGAAACTAGCTGTTAAACCAAGTAAAACTCCAATAATTGTAACTATGTTTGGGTGGATATTAAAAAAAATAAAAGGCTTAGAAATAATCTCAGCAATTCTTTGATCCCAAGGTAAAGAAAAACTTAATTTTTTTATAATTTTATTCATTAATTTCTTTTAAAATTTTCTTTTTAGCAAATATTAAATCTTTTTTAAAATCTATTTCTATCCAAGGAATATTAGTAATATTTTCAAAATCTATTAGAATTTTTTTTTCTTTAATTATTTCCTGAATTGCTTCTTCGTACATTAAATTTTTATTAGATTTCATAATTTTTCTAGATTGGTGTAGTAATTTTAATGATGATTTATTTGAAAATTTAAAAAAACCCACAGATTCNCCTTGATAATCAAAATCTTGATTTACAATTTTTCCAAAATCAAAAATTTTATTATTTTTAATACAAACTTTAACTGGTTCATCTCCATTTTCAAACTTCTTGTCTATTAAAAGACAGTNTTTTTTTTTTGAATCTATTAATTTTTTTAAAATTTTATTATCATAAAAAACATCGCCATCCATTAAAATTAAATCTTCTTTTTCATAAAAAAATTTACTTGCACAAACTAACGATACAATGCTACCTAATTTATATCTGGAATTTTTGAAAATTTTAATATTTTTTTTTTTATCTATTTTTTTAATAAAATTTTTTAACTGACTTGATTTATAACCAATAACAATTCCAATATTTCTGATACCTAAACTTAAAAGATTTTCCAAATGTCTTTCAAGTAAATTTTTATTTCCAATTTTTAATAAAATTTTAGGAATGTTGGTTTTTAATCTTTTGCCTATTCCAGCTGCAAGTATCAATGCTTTCATTTTTCTTTAAAAATTATAAACAGTAATTATTTCATATATTTGTAATATTTTTATATTTATAATACAATTGTAACCAATGACAATAATACGTACAAAAGACATCGGTATAAGTAAATTATCTAAATCACAACTATTAAAAAAAGAACTTAATAGTAAAGAATTATCATTCTTAATGGAAGCGCATAATGGTTTGGCAGCAAAAATTGTTGAGGCAAGTGGTTTCAAAGGAATA
>PARY01000015.1 GCA_002711715.1 Pelagibacteraceae bacterium
ATTTCGCCCAAAGCTCCATGAGAAGGATCTTTAAAATCTATAATATCGACGCCCTTTTTTAAAACTAAACTTATTTCTTCTGATGATTTTATACTTGTTAAAATTTTTGTTCTGTAATAATTAGGCATTTTTATTATTAATTTTTTTAATTAATTTTTTCCATGCAATTTTTTCATTTTTTCCTGCAGTTTTATCTATTGCAACTTGTAGATAATTGATTTCCTTTTTTATTTTTTTCATTGGAAGTATATCTATCCTACTTACTAAAATTGCTGCTTCAATAACAGATAATTGTGCTCTATTAAAACCTTTGAAAGAATCTATTGAAGTTTCTTTTAGAATTTTACATTCAAACTTAGGTCTGATTTTGTTTTCTATAAACTTAATTACTTTTACTTCTATATATGAAAGAGCATTTTTTAAATAAAAACTTTTAATTTTTTTTGTAGATTGCATCTTAAAATTCTTTTTTCCTAGTAAAGCATCAACAAAAATATTTACGTCATCAGTAAAATTAATTACCGCATAGGGATTTTCTTTTAAATTTAAATACGTTTTAGATGGAATGAATGGCGAAATAAATAGTTTTTTTTTATTAAAAGTAATTCCCATTGGAACCACATGTGGTTTTTTCTTTAAATCAGTAGTTATTACTATTGACTCTCTTATCATTTTTAAAAGTTTACTTTCTTTTTTTTTTTTTCTTAAATCATGTTTCATTTTTTGTCTTGCATCTATCGTTGGGCCTGGCTCTTTAAATTTTGTTAAGTCTACAAATTTTTTTATTCTACTAGCGCATCCCCAGTCTANTTCTTCATCTTGAACATATTTTTTTCCTAATTCCCAAGCTNTCTGTGCTCTTGCTGTTTCTACACCAATATANAAGGCATGCCCTCCATCTTCTTCTAATTTAATTTTTGGAAAAAAAGCAAAAGNATCTTGCTCTATATAATGNCCGTCCCTATTGTACAAATGCACCCCTTTATCGCTTACTTGAATTCTAAAATTTGAATCTTTTATCATTTTAGATGTTTCTTTTATTTCATTTTCAGAATCAAATGGTTTTTTTTCATGTAACGATATTAAACCAGAGTCATATCCAACTGGTAAAGAATTATCTTTCTTGGACTGAAACATAATTTTTCTAGCTAAATCAGTTTCTTCTACAACTTTCATAGCATGTTCACTGACCTGAACGACTAAAACATTATTTATATTTAATTCTGTGGCTATTCCAATTAACAAAGCATTCATTCCTGCTGTGTCAGCGTCTGTAAGTTCTGTTACATTGCCAGTACCCATCAATATTTCTACTTCTGGATATTTTTTTCTTAAAGCACGATACCGATTAATTGATTCAGTAAAACCGTAATTTATTGGATCTAAAATACTATCAGTAAGAAAAGGTTTTTTTTTCTTTTTAAATAATTCAATAGCTCTAAACAAACTTTTAAGATCGCCGGATTTAGAAGGTATGAGAACCGGTATTGAATTAATTTTATCAGCTATATGGAGGTTTTTTTCATTTAAACTCAAAATGTAATCAGCACCTGCTTTACCTCCTCTTAATAATTCATTTTCATTAGCCGAATCCACTGAAACTTTTAATTTTATCTTTTTAAGAGCTTTTATACTTTCTTCTAAATGTTTAAATTCTGTATCGGGTAAACAGCCTAGATCAATTACATTTGCCCCTTCTTTTTTATATTTTAAGGCTTTTTTAACAATTTGATCAACTGCCATATTAGGAGCATCGACAATTTCTGCGAAAATTTTAATATTATATTTAGTTAATTTTTTTTTTTTTTCAGATCTGCCAAAAAATTCAGGAATATCTCTTATTTCTTCAGGGCCTCTTTCAAAAGGAATTCCATAATTTTTAGATAATTTATCTATATCTACTCTTACTCTGCCAGGTAAAATCACTTTATTAATACCTTTTACATCTTGTAAACGTCTTAATATCAAATCTCCGGTCATTAAAGCTGCAACAGATAAACCTAATTGTTTAACTCTATAATTCCACTCTGGCGGTTTTTTACATGGAGATGGTACAGACATATTTTCTAAAATTTTTGCAAGCTGTTTTTCTGCTAGTTTTCCAGTTAAAAATAATATTACTTCTTTATACATTTAGATTTTTTTAAGAACTTTTTTTAAATCACTGACACTACTGACAACAGTTGTTAATTCAAATGATTTTAATTTCTCAGTATTATGTAAATCAATTTTTCTTGGAAAAACTTTTACCATTTTACTTGGTGCCTTTGTGTCATGTTCCGGTTCAGTATCACATGCTAAAACTATACAAGGAACTTTGCATTTACCTGCTTGAGCAAAAATATTTGTTGCTAAATTATCTGAAATGCCTGCTACAAATTTAGCAATTGAATTTGATGTTGCCGGTGCAACTACTAACGTATGGTAAAGATTTTTGTAAAAAAAACCTACTGGTGCTGAACTAGCAGTTGTGTCTCTGAAAATTCTTGTATTTTTTGGAAAGTTAGCGCTTTTCTTTCTATACATTCTTATAACTTCATCAGCTGCTTTGCTAACAAACAAATCAAATTCTCCCAAATTAGACATTATATTCAAACATTCTTCAAAAAAATGTCCTGATCCTGTAATTACCCAACCCAACCTTTTATTATCTTTTGAGTTATCAATCATTTTTTATTCATTCTAATAATTTTGATACCAACGCTTTCAGTTTCCTTAAATGTTTCAAGTTTCTCAATCATTATTTCTATTTTTAATATTCTTTTATTTATTAAACATTTTTCTGCTATATTTTGAGCCAAATTTTCTATTAGCGGTGTATGACCTCTATTGATAGTATTTTTAACATTTTTAATAACGTCTTCATATGAAACAAATTCCGATATATCATTTTTTGTTTTTATATTATCATTTGCTGTTATAGATATATTAAATCGTACTTTTTGTTTTCTAATTTTCTCCTTTGGATAAATCCCAACAGATGCTTTTAATATTAAATTTTTGACAAGTACTATGTATTTTTCTTTTTTTATCATTGAATAAAATTCTACTATTGAATTTTTTTTTTTTTATTTTATTTTCTTACATATTTAAGTAATTTTTTATATTAGATATAATAATGATTTTTTTAAGCAAATTTAAAATATTCCTATATTTTTTTATTTTTTTTTCTTTTTTTAAAAATAATTTAATTAAAAGTGAGGAATTAACAGAAGCGCACAAGCTGTTAGTAGCTAAGAACCATCTTTCTAATTTAAAAACACCAACAAAAATTAAATATATTTTTAAAAAAACAGGGTCTCTAGAACCTGGATTTAATGATAGAGTTGTAATGGTAGTTCCTGAAAAGAATGATAAAGGTGTTTATAATATAAAGTTTGACTTTTTTAGTTCATACAATAAAGAGGATATGAAATCAGCAAATTACAAAACAATTAACCCTATTGTTCATGCATTTTGGGAACACGATATTCAACTTATGACACGTTTAACAGAGGGAAGTTGGATATATTTTAGAAAAAGAATAACCTGGGCTATGAGTGATCCTTATAAATTTAAAATTAAACCTGCAAAATGTGATCTCAATGAAAAAAAAGTTGATGGCCAAACTGTTGAATTACTTCCATATGAACAAGACTATGACTCAAAAAAATTTAAAAAATATGCGAAAAAAAAATATTACGTAACTATTTGTGATGAAGTTCCTGGAATGATATACGAAATGTCTACAATAATACCTTCAGAAGATAATTCTAAGCCATTAATAAAAGAAACATTAACATTTGATAAAATTTTAAATTAGTTTATTTTTTTTTATTATGATTAAGATTATCTGCAATTATTTTATAATTTTATTATTTTTTCTTATCGTAAATTGTGAAGATAAAAAAAATGAAGATTCTTCTAATTTAGAAATCACAACTGCAAATATACCAACAAATGAAAAGGTTGAATACGTTTTTGCATGTATGCAAGGAAATGAAAACTCGCAAGCTTATATAGTAAAATGTTCATGCAGTATTGATTATATTGATGAACAAATGACATATGATGAGTATGTAAATGCAGAAACTATAATGAGTTTAAAACAAGTTTATGGTGAAAAAAGTCTCATGTTTAAAAATACACCAAATGCTATGGAAATTTTTTCTAATATGCAAAATATATTAGCTGAAGCGGAAATGGAATGCTTTTAAAAAAAAAAATAATTTTATTAATTGTCTTTAGTTTAACTTTAGTTATTTTATTTTTATATAAAGATCATAATAACAAATCTCATATACAAATTGGTGGTGATTTTCAACTAACAAACCATCTNGGCCAAAAAATAACAAATGACAGTTTTAAAGAGTATCACCGTTTGGTTTTTTTTGGATTTACAAACTGTCCAGATTTTTGCCCTAATACATTAAATAATATTGGTATAGTTATTAATCAAATTGATAAAAAAGATCAATTAGTACCGATTTTTATAACAGTTGATCCGGAAAGAGACACGATTATAAAATTAAATGAATATCTTACAAATTTCCACCCGAAAATCATTGGCCTTACAGGAACAGGGGATCAAATAGAATCTGTTAAAGCAAAATATAAAATTTTTTCAAAAAAAGTAATGGATATGAAAAAAGAAAATGGAGAATCTAATAATCATCATGATAGTCACGACCATGGAGGCTATTCCGTGGATCATACAACAATAATTTATTTAATGAACAAAAAAGGAGTTTATATTACACATTTCAGTCCAGATACTAAAAATTCAGACATGNTAAAAAAAATTAATCAATATTTATAAACAAATTTTATGTTTTCTTTTTTAACAATAGATACTTCTCCAAAATGGCTATTAATTCTTTTTGTATGTTCTGGAGATCCTGAATTAATTAATGATCCAGAACAAAACATTAATTGTCAAAGAATTGAACAATCGACATATANCCTTAAACATTGTCAAAATTCACAAACANTCGCTTCAGTAAGAATTACTCCACCTTATTTTGTTAATAAATCCAAATGTGTAGAAATTATTAAAAAAAAACCCCCGAATATAGGATAAAAAAATTATTTCTTAAAAANGTGATTTATTGATAGCAATACCAAAATAGAAAGAATAGACCAGGTTATGAAATATTCGCCATGAGTTATGTTATATTCTGCGCCAAAATATTTTGCTGAATAAATCAATGTATATAAGCCCATTGTTGAGATGAGTAAACTAATTAAAATTCTATAAAAAACTTTTTTATATTTTTCTTTATTTTTCATACCACTGGAATATAAAAAGGGCAAAATAAATTTTTAAAAAAAAATTATTTTGCCCATTTTTTAAAACTTACTTTTAAAAGCAAGTGAATAGAGAATAGTGCTTACTCTCCGCTTGAGTCATCACTTGATGAGTCATCGCTTGATGAGTCNTCNCTTGATGAGTCATCNCTTGATGAGTCNTCACTTGATGAGTCATCACTTGAGTCATCACTTGAGTCATCATTGCCACCTGCGTCGTCTCCACCCTCTTCATCGCCGTCAGCGAAAAGAGTATAATCATATTTAAGTTCTTCCATCTTATCTCCAAAAAAAAGAAGTATATAAAATAAACCCCCTTATAACGCCTTTACTATACACATGTCAATAGATATTTAACGAAAAAACAAAAACAGTTGTTGATAATTAAATCTGTATAATCAATAACTTAAAGTAGTTTTCCCCATATATTTTTTTTTTTTTTTAATTTCTTTATATAAATTAAATCAATCAATTATATTTTTTTACAAATATTAATAATTTTGTTACGTATCCATTGGTTGCCTGAGTTAGTATCAGTTCGTTTGTGCCAAATAATTTTTAAACTTAATGGGTTTGTCGATAATGGCAAAGGAAAAATTTTTACTCTATCAAGTGTAAATTTTGCCGCTACTCTTTTGCTTACAGTCAATATCATATTTGATTGTCTGATAATTGATGGAGCTACAAGAAACTGATTTACAGTCATTGCAACTCTTCTTTTTAACCCCTTAGCCTCTAAAAGATAATCGACAAAACCAAAAGCTTTTCCCGTAGTTGCTACCATTAGGTGTTTGGATTCCGCAAATTCTTTTACAGATAACTTTTTTTTTTTAGCTAATGGATGATCATTTCTCATAACACAAACAAAATCTTCATCATATAAATGATGAGATATAACATTTTCTGTTTCTTNTAATTGTTGACCAGCGATTATAAAATCTATATTTGCTGCTTCTANTTCTTTTAATAAATCAACATCTCCTAGTTGTTTAGATCTAACGTTAATGTTTGGTGCTTCTTTTTCTAAAACTTCAGCTAATTTCGGAAAAAGTATAGAAGCGGTATAATTTGAAATTGCGATATTAAAATCATCTGAAGAATTCTTTGGATCAAAAGATTTTGGGTCGAATGCATTCTCAACTAAATTGATTGCTTGACGAATTGGCGGACCTAATTCTATTGCTCGAGCAGTGGGGACAACGCCAATAGCTGAACGAATAAATAAATCATCTTTCGCAATATATCTTAGTCTATTTAACGCATTACTTACCGCTGGTTGCGTCATACCAATTCTTTTCGCAGCTCTAGTGACATGCTTTTCTCTCATTACAGCATCAAAAACAATTAATAGGTTAAGGTCAACTAAAGCTATATTCATTATTCACAGCGTTAATAATAGTCATTCTTATAATAAATTGTATTAATTACTATATAAGATCTACATTATTAGTTGTAAAGAACAAAAATTTTTTCCTCCCTTCTCCCTACAAAAAAAAAGCCCTTTTCCCAGGGCTTTTTTCTTAATAAAATTAAGAAAAAAAAAAAATTATTTTGAAGCTACTTCGATTAATTGATTATCTTTATATATGTACTCTTTACTCAAAGTGTATTCTTTACCAGCCGTATCTCTTGCTGTTATTTTTAATTTTCCACCTTTATCAGAAGGAAACATAAATCTAAAAGTAGGATCTTGACTTATGGAAATATCAGATTCTAAGGCCATAACTATTTTATCATTATAAGTGACTTCATAATTTTCTATATAATAAGCCGGTATCATTTCTGTAGTTGCTGGATTCGCTTGCAGGCCATTAAATTGGGGATGCAATATCATTATTTTTGCTTCTACTATGCCATCAATTTCTTCAATTTTTTTTACTTTTATTTTCATTTTACCAGCGGTTGCAATCATATTATCTAGATCACCTAATGGAGGAGCAGCNCATCCACCTGAACCTCTAACAAAGTTTGCAGCCATAAAATAATCTCCTTTTTTGGTCTCTGCTATAACTCTTACTTTTGAATATGCNTCCAATCTAANCCTTGTTGCCAATTCAATTTGATCTATGTTAGTAGCAAATTTAAAAGTTCCAGAATAAGGAGATGGATTCATATCAANAANTAAATGTACTTTGGTAATGAAATCATCTTGATTTTTAAGTTTATGTGTTTTAAAACNTATTGGAACAAANGCAGCGTCAGGTGCNCGNTNTGGAGNAGNTAATTCAATNATGCCTTCTCCACTTTTAAGATCTATATCTTCAAAAAGTNNTTNTTTTAAATCTGTCCATCTTGCTTCCCTGCATTCTTCATATTTAGCACAATATGCTCTTTCTGCTTTTACAGAAAATGTAAGTGAAAAGAAGAAAGCTAAAATAATATATAATAATACGCGATGCATATTGTAAAATTATATAGTCAATAAATTATAATAAAACGTTTATATATCGAAAATATATTTATTGGAAATTATTTTTTTAAGCCTATAGCTTTATCGAGGCCAATGGAACCACAGAAATGATTAGCTCCAAGTTCGGCATTAGTGAAATTAGTATTGGTTAGATTGGCTCCAACAAAANTNGTTCCNNTTAACTTTGCAAATTCTAAATTAGNATTAGAAAGNTTAGCNTTTTTAAATGATGCAAATTCCAAGTCGGTTCTGGATAGATCCGCACCGCTAAGATCCGCATTATCAAAAAATGCTTTTTTAGCCTTAAGAGCCATTATACCCATGGATTGGTTTTTCATGTCTGCTCCCATTTTTGCATTTTTAAAATTAGCTCCTCTTAAATTTGCTCTATATAAATCTGCTGCAACTTTTGCCCCTTGAAGACTAGCCATAGATAAATCTGCTCCCAACATTTGTGTAGAAAACATACTTGCATTGTCAAGTTTGGCTCCTTTTAGATTAGCTTTATACATAAATGCAATATCTAAATTTGTTCCTGACAAATCAGCTCCTGAAAAATTAGTATTGTTCATCCAACTTGCAGATAAATTTGCTCCTTTAAAATCAACGTTAGACAAATCTAAATTGGTTAGGTTCTTTCCCCATAAGTATGCCGGTTTTTCACGGCTAGAATTTTTCAAAATTTGTAGNACTTCCTCTTTTGACAATGTAGCNTCTTTAACTTTTTGAGGGGTTTCTGGNATTGAAATTTGCTTGGTATAAACCTNTTGATCTACCATTGGCATATCCTCCATTGGCATCATAGGTTCTGAATTTAAAGCTTGTGAAAATAGAAACAAAAACAATATGCTTATCCATGTTTTTTTCATGACAAAATTATAGCATTGTGATCTTTGATTTTGAAGGCAAAACTAGAATTGTTATATCTATTACAGAGATCGATTTATCATCTCCGATTATATTTGATTAATATTCCCATTCATATCNCAAAAATGTTCTAAAAACGTTACCAGGATTTACTCTATCAAATAAAATCCATTTATCTTTTTCTGATGACCCAGCTGTTTCTATAACTTTTTCTGCGGGTATATCTTTTTTTAAAGCATCAACAACATCATCGTATAAAACTTGTAAATANGTTCTGGTTTGTTTTAATGCAGTATTATCTTTTTGTATTTTTCCATGGCCTGGAACCATAATTTTAAAATCAACTTTTTCTATTTCNTTTAATACTTTAATCCANTTTTTTACTAAACCATCCATAGTTGGCAACCTTTCACTTTGAACTAAATCTCCAACAAATAAAGTTTTAGTTTTTAAATCAAAAACTGTTGCATCAGCATATGTGTGAGCAGTTGAATAAGAGGTTAATAATAGTTTTCTATTTCCTAAATCAATTGTTATCTTGTTGGACAATTTTTTTGCTTGGTCTGGTGAAGTTTCTGCAATGACTATATGAGGGAAAACAATACTAGTACCTTTTACTTTTTCACCTGCTACAACAACTTGTCTTACATATTGCGAACCTCTTTCTTGGAGAAATTTTCTTAAATTATAATGACCATAAATAGTAACTCCTTCTGATAGAAATGCTGAATTTCCAAAAATGTGATCTTGGTGTCCATGGGTATTAATCACATATTTGATTGGCTTTTTTGAAACTTNTTTAATTGCAAGTTTTANAGCTTCTCCAACTTGATGTGANCCGCCTGTGTCTATTNCTGCAATTGATTGATCGCCAATAATAAAGCCTAAATTTGCAATATCACCAATATTATCTTCTTTTTCATAAAAATTTTCATGTTTTCCATAATGAACATAAACGTCTTTTGCTATTTCCTTAACATCTAGAGGTTTAATTTGATTTCCAAGAAATATTGTTGGATTAGAAAAAAAAAAGAGAATAAATATAAAAAAAATTCTTAACATTTATTTTTTTGATCTCATTACCTCTGGTTTTACAATTACTAATCTATTACCTGTATCTTCCCAAAGGTCAGTTCCTGGATACAAAAAAACGTTTGTATATCCCATTCGAACTAATCTTTCAGCAGCAATTTTTGCATAATAGCCTCTTCTACAAAAACAAACCAGTTTTGCATCTTTATTACCTTTAGTTAGACGCTTTANGGTTTCTTGAAAATACTTTCTTAATTCTGGAGTTAGTGTTTCTAAACCAGCATTTGGAATCCATTTAGCGCCTGGTATAGAATATCGTTGAGCAGGCATCCATTTTTTAGGATCTAATTTTTCTGGCTTTATATCTTTTTTCCAGAAATCTAATAAAATGGCGCTGTTTTTTTTTACAATATCATTTACATCATCGGTATCTAAAATTGTTATATTTTCTGAATGCTCCACCCAATCTTTGGGGGGGCTTTCGCTATTTGCAAAATTAAATACCACAAGCGAAAAAAAAATTAATAATAAAAATTTTCTAAAATTTTGGGTAAAAGACATAAATAAATATAAATATATTTTAATTAAAACACCTAGTCAATCTATGTAAATTATTGTGGATATCTAGAAAAAAACTTGTGGATAATATGTTAATAAATTTTCTTATTAAGTTACTGATTTAAATAATTTTTTTCCAAATTTCTAAAATATGGCAAGATTTAGGCAAAAATATGGCAAAAATATGGCAAATATTCATTGACTTAGACCGAACAGTTAGTAACTTATTACATGGCGTGGAATATTATGTTCATGCCATATGTATAATTATTATACACATATTTCATATTCGGGAGGAATCTTATATATGAAAAAATCACTTAAAATTGCGTTATTAGCTTCTTCAGCAATTGCTATTGCTGCTGGTGCAAGTGCAAATTCTGGACTTGCAAAGCTAATAAACAATTCTAACAATTGGGCACACCCAAATGGAAACTTTGAATTACATAGACATTCAAAGTTAAAACAAATCAACAAAAGCAATGTTAAAGATCTTAAAGTTGCTTGGACTTGGTCCACTGGTGTTCTTCGTGGTCACGAAGGTGGCCCTCTTGTAATTGGGGATACTCTGTACATTCATACAGCTTTCCCAAATAACGTTCATGCTATTGATTTGAACGAACCAGGTAGAATTATCTGGTCTTACTATCCAAAACAAGACCCAGACGTTATCCCAGTTATGTGCTGTGATACTGTTAACAGAGGTCTTTCTTATGGCGATGGTAAAATCTTCCTGCAACAAGCTGATACTACTCTAGTTGCTCTTGATGCTAAATCAGGAAAATTAGTTTGGTCAACTAAGACAGGAAATCCGGCTGTGGCACAAACAACTACTAATGCTCCTTTTGTCATGAAAGACAAAGTGATCACTGGTATGTCAGGTGCTGAATTTGGTGTTCAAGCATGGATCAATGCTTATGACATCAAAACTGGTAAAAGAGTTTGGCGTGGATACTCAATGGGTCCAGACGATCAAACACTTATCGTGCCAGGTAAAACTACTGGTACTTGGGGTGGGAAGACAATGGTTAAACTTCCTAAAGACTCAGGTGTCTCAACTTGGGAAGGCGACCAATGGAAAATTGGTGGCGGTTCCGTATGGGGATGGTGGCCTTATGATAAAGCCCTCAACTCGCTTTACTACGGTAACGGAAACCCAAGTACTTGGAATCCTGTACAACGTCCAGGCGAAAACAAATGGTCAATGAGTACTTTTTCTAGAGATGTTGACTCTGGTGTCGTTAACTGGGTATTCCAAATGACTCCTCATGATGAATGGGATTATGATGGTGTTAACGAACACATCATGTCTACAGTTAAAGGCAAAAAAGCTATCACTCACTTTGATAGAAATGGTTTTGCTTATTCATGGGACAGAAAAACAGGTGAAGCTCTAGTTATAGAGAAATATGATCCTGCGACTAACTGGTCAAGAGGCCAAAGTAAAAAAACTGGTCTTCATGATCGTGTCAAAAAGTACAGCACAGAAGCTGGTGGTGAGGATGTAAATACTAAAAACATCTGTCCTGCAGCTCTTGGTACTAAAGACCAACAACCTGCTGCTTATGATCCTAACTTGGATACGTACGCAGTTCCTACAAATCATGTTTGTATGGACTACGAACCTTTCCGTGTATCATACACAGCGGGACAACCTTATGTTGGAGCTACTTTGAGCATGTTTCCTGCTCCAGGTGGTACTCACCTAGGTAACTTTATTAGCTGGGATCCTCATAAAGGTAAAATAAACTGGTCTAAAAAAGAGCCTTTCTCTGTATGGAGTGGAGCTCTTACAACTGGTGGTGGCGTATGGTTCTATGGAACTCTTGAAGGTTACATCAAAGGTGTTGACGGTTCTAATGGTAAAACACTTTGGAAATTCCGTACACCTTCTGGAATCATCG
>PARY01000012.1 GCA_002711715.1 Pelagibacteraceae bacterium
TAAGTATAATATTAAGAAACTTACTACAAGCCAAAATATTTGACTTGGATAAGTCGTAATTTCCAATTGAGGCATTTTTTTAAATTAAAAAATTATACAAATAGAAAAAAGAATGCAATTAATAAAGCATATAAAGCCACAGCTTCTACTAATGCAAAACCTAACATTCCAATTGGAAAAACCTGCGGACGTGCAGATGGGTTTCTACCTATAGTTGATACTAAAGCTGCAAAGATATGACCTATTCCGGCCCCAACTCCACCCAGACCAATAACTGCTAATCCGGCTCCAATTATTTTAGCTGCTTCTATTTCCATATAATCCTCCTAATTTAATGTAGATTAATAGCTTCATTTAAATATAAACAAGTTAATATAGTAAACACATAAGCTTGTAAAAAAGCAATAAGAACTTCTAAAGCTGTTAAAGCAACGTCAACCATAAGTGGTGCAATGCCAAATATTCCTAAAGGAACTATAAAACCTGCAAATATTTTTAACATTGTATGACCAGCCATCATATTAGCGAACAATCTAACAGATAGACTTATAGGTCTTGATAAATAAGATATTATTTCAATCGGTATCATCAAAGGAAGCATTAGCATTGGTACACCCTTTGGTACAAATAAACCGAAAAATTTAAAACCGTGTATAAAAATCCCAAGCAAAGTAACAAGCAAAAAAATAAACATAGCCAGTACAAATGTAACAATTATGTGGCTTGTAAAAGTAAAACTGTAGGGCAACATACCAAGCATGTTACCAAAAAGTAAAAAAGTGAATAATGTAAATATTAAAGGAAAAAATTTACGTCCTTTATCACCTATATTATCACTAACCATATTAGAAATAAATTCATAAAAAATTTCTGAAATTGACTGCAACCGGCTAGGTATTAAACTTTTATTCTTTATAGATATTAATAGTAACAGGGTAACAAAAATAATAGCTAAACTCATAAATAGTGAAGAATTTGTATACGAAATGTTTGTTTCAAATATTTCTAAAGGTATTAATTCTTTTATCTCAAATTGATGAATAGGATCAGCCATAATTAAAAAAAAAATTATTTAGTGCAATTTATCATTTTTTTTTTTAAATCCAACCTCAAATCCTAATTTTTTTACAGATCTAAAGACATTCATAATACCTGCAGCAAATCCAAGTATTAAAAAAATAAATAAAAAAATTGGTTTAGACTGAAAATAATTATCAAGAAAAAGACCGATTAATAAAGCTACAATTATTGCAGATACTAATTCTACTCCTGATTTTAAATAAACTCCAAAATCTTTATTTTTTTTTTGATTCTTTATTTTTGAATTTAATTTTTTTAAATTCCCAAGCCTTTTATTGAATTCTTTGAGTTTTTTCTTCAATATTTTTAACTAACTTCTCTAAGTTTTTGTGCTTCTTGAAGTTTAACTGAAATTAATTTTGATATNCCNGTTTCAGCCATAGTGACTCCATATAATCTATCCATGTTCGCCATAGTAATAGGATTATGAGTAATTATTATAAATTTTGTTGATGTATCATGATTAATTTTTTTAATTACTTTACAGTATTTATCAATATTTATATCATCCAACGGNGCATCAACTTCATCTAAAACACAAATTGGGGAAGGATTCTGAAGAAAGACTGCTAAAATCATAGCAGTTGCTGCCATAGTTTTTTCNCCACCTGATAATAATGATAAAGTGTTTGTTTTTTTTCCAGGTGGCGATGCAAATACNTCTAAACCTGATAATAAAGGATCAGATGAACCAACCATTTTAAGAAAAGCCTTACCCCCATCAAAAAATTGTGTAAACAAATTTTTAAAATTTTGATTTATTCCATCGAAACNCTTACTTATTTTTTCTCTNCCCTCTTTATTTATATTTGATATTGTTTCTCTTAACTTTAGAATTGCTTTTTCTACATCAATTTTGTTATTAACTATTTTTTCTATTTTTTTATTAGTTTCTTTCGCATCATTTTCTGCTGTAAAATTTATTGGTCCAATTTTATCAAATTTTCTTTTTTCAACATTTAGATCATTTTGTAAAATATTTCTTGCAGGTAGATCTTGAAGATTAATTTTCTCCTGTTTTAAAATGTCTTGATTTAATTTTAATGAAAAATTATTTTCACTTTCTTCAAATGCATTTTCTAAATCATTTTTTAAATATTCTAAATCTGTTTCTAATCTAGTTTTTTCTTCATGGTTTTCTATTTTTTTGTCTGAATTTATTTTTATTTTTTTATCTATTTGTTTAGTTTGATTTGGATCAATTGTAATTTCTTTTTCTAATTGATTAATTTTTACATCTAATTCGACATTCTTTTTATTTATTTCTTCAGGTTTATTTTTTAAATTTACTAGTTCATTATTTGTAAATTTTTCTCTCTCGACAAGTTCTTNCAAATGTTTTTTTGCATCATCTATTCTTTTACTCCATTTTGCATGCTCTTCTTCAAAATCAAAAATTTTGTCTAAATTAGTTAATTTTGAAAAATTATTTTTTATATCTGTAAAAGAAGAAAATACACTCTTAATTTTTTCAGAAATAACATCAAAGGTATTTTTTATTGTAGTTATCAAATCACCGTTTTCACTTTTTAACTCATCTATTTTAGAATTCAATTCATTAGATTTAGATATAATAAACTCAATTTTTTTAAGTTCATCTTCTATATCCTTTTTTAATTTAATAAAATTTTCTTTACCTGAATTTTTTTCAGTGTTTGAAATTTTTATATCAAGCTCTTTTGTTTCGTTAAATATATTTTTTTGTAATTTTGATAAAGAAAAATTTGCGTCTTTTAAAAATTTTTTTTCTCTTGATATATCATTATTTAATTGTATTAATCTATTTTTTAAACTGTCCTTTTGAATAGAAATCCTATTAATTTCATCTAAGTTTTTTTGTTTTTCATTTTTTAAATTATTTAGTTCATTATTTTTTTCATTACTTTTAGTAAGAAATTTATTTTTTTCATTTTTGTAGTTTTCAAGTAAGGAATCAATTTTGTTTATTTCAAAACTTATTTTTTCAAGTCTTTCAGTTTTTTTTGAAATTTTATTTATATTATTTATACATCTAATTTTTATAATAGTAATTTCCAAGTTATTTATTTTATCTTTAATAGTTTTATATTTTTCCGCTTCTTTAACTTGTTTTTCAAGGACTTTATATTGATCTTTATGTGTTNTAATAATATCTTCCAATCTAGATANATTTATNTCAGNAGNTTTTAGTTTTAGNTCAGCNTCATGNCTTCTTGCNTGTANNCCGGTAATTCCAGCTGCTTCNTCNAGNAANATTCTTCTTTCNTCTGGCTTNNAGCTTATTAATTTATNAACTTGACCTTGTGCTACTATAGANGTNGTNNCAGGTCCGGAAGAAGCNTCAGCAAATAATAAATGTANATCTTTTGCTCGTACAATTTTGTTATTTATATAGTAAGTAGAACCTTTTTCCCTTTCTATTTTTCTTTTTATTTCTATAGTTTCATAATCATTAAATATTTCAGGAGCTTTTTTCTTTTTATTATCAATGACAATTTCAATTTCAGCTAAATCATTTTGTGGTCTAATTGAAGTTCCATTAAATATTACATCATCCATTCCCTTACCACGCATTTCTTTTGGGGATGTTTCACCCATTATCCATTTTAAAGCATCAACAATGTTTGATTTTCCACAACCATTAGGCCCAACAATTCCAGTCAAACCTTTTTCAATATCAAATTCTGTTTTTTCAACAAAAGATTTAAAACCGGTAATTTTAAGTTTAGTAAAATCCATATCAATTAATTAAACTCTCAATAATTTTTTCAAAAGTTTCATAACTCATAGCGCTATATTTTTTCTCATTAATTATTAACGAAGGCGTTGAAGTAATATTATATTTTTTTTCGGCATCAGATCTGCTTTTTAAAATATTATCAACTATTTGTTCATCTTTAAAACAAGTATTAATTTTATTTTCATTTAATCCTGCTAGTTTTCCAATATTTTTAAGTTTATCTTGAAAAGTATTATCACTCGCAATCCATTTTTTTTGAGTATTAAGAATTAATTTAACAAAATCAAAATATTTTTCTTTTGGAGCACATTTTGCAAGCACCGATCCAAACAATGCTTGTTTATCTAAAGGAAAATCTCTAAAAATAAATTTTATTTTATTAGTATCAATGTAATTTTCTTTAATTTTTGGGTAAACTTCTTTATGAAAATTTGCACAGTGACTACATGTCATTGATGCATATTCAATAACAATAATTTTAGCATCTTTATTTCCTAAAAAAATTTCTTCATCTGTTTTAGCTTTTACTATTTCATGTTTAGAAAAAATAAAGAAAATGCATATAATTAAGAATTTGCTAATATTGAGTTTCATTCTTTAATTACCACTATATATAGTATAATTNNAAAAATTAATAACTTTATCTAGTACAATTATAAAAATTAATATCTTTATGAGCAAGATCTAATTTATATTATTCAAATAGTGTTTTATTAAGTTTTTTTAAGGCTATTTTAACACTATTTTCCTTAATTTTGTTAATTGCTTTAGATTGAGTATTTTTATCTCTTTTTTTAATAATTTTATTTTTTTTGTATGTATCTTTAATATCAAAATCTTGTACCACGCTAATTTTACTTATTGCTTTATATCCAAAATATTGATTGAGTTTTTCAATTATTTCTTCNTTTTTAAATTCTATTTCCATTGATCTACCTCGTTTAGTCTTTAAAAAAATTATTCCATTTGAATTTTTTATATCTGAAAAAATAATTTTTATAGGCCAACAATATTTTGCAATATTATCTCCAATAATTTCTCTCCATTTTTTTATTAAAGATATTTCAATGAAATTTTTTTCTTTTATATTTTTATCTACAATTTTAGGTAAACTATTTCCAATTTTTTTAAAATAAGTTTGCTTTCTTTCTTTCATTACTAAATTTTTTTTTAAATTTATATTTTGTGTATAATATCAAAAAAAATGAAAAATTTAACTGATAACTTATTAAGTTGGTATAACAAAAATAAAAGAAAACTTCCTTGGAGAATAAAAAAAAATGTTAGAAATTCTTATTATGTTTGGATAAGTGAAATAATGCTACAACAAACAAATGTGAGCACAGTTATCAATTATTACAAAAAGTTTATTTCCAATTGGCCAACCATTTATTCTTTATCTAAGGCAAAATTAGATACAATTTTATTTATATGGCAAGGATTAGGATATTATAACAGAGCAGCTAATTTGCATAAAACTGCAAAAATAATATGTAGTAAATATAATGGCAAAATACCAAGCACATACGAAACTTTAATCCAACTACCAGGAATTGGAGAATATACAGCTAATGCTATTATGGCTATAGCGTATAATAAAAAAACAATAGGTATTGATACTAATATTAGTAGAGTTGTATCTAGACTATATAATTTAAATCCAAATAATAAAAAAGAAATAACTAAAAGAATTTATAAATTATTACCAATTAATAAATGCAGCGATTTTATGCAAGCGTTGATGGATGTTGGTGCAAAAATATGTAAAAAAAAAAATGTTGATTGTTTTATTTGTCCATTAAAAAAATACTGTAATTTTTATAATCAAAAAAAGAAAATAAATTTTGATATTTTAAAAAATAAAAAAAAAAAATTTCTATTTGTTTATTTAATAAAATATAAGAATCAAATAATTATGAAAAAAAGAAGAAATACTAAATTTCTTCATGGTTTGATGGAGATTCCAAATAATTTATTAAATAATAAAACTTCCTTAAAAACAGCTAAAAAGAATGCTCCGTTAGAACTTGATTGGAAAATTATTTCAGGAAAAATACATTCCAAAATTAGCAATTTTGAATTAGAAATTAAATTTCTTGAGGCACAAGCTAAGGAAAAATTTTTTTTAAAAAACTCAGTATGGGTTAATAGAAGTGATATACAAAAAATACCAATTTCAACTTTGATGAAAAATATTTTGTCTTATCTAAACCTCAGTTAATTCTGATCTAATTTTTTCTCTTAAAACATCTATACTTATAGAATTTTTTTTTTCATACTTATACCAAAACGACCATCCATTACATGAAGGCAAATTAAGTAAATTTGCAGCAACGCTATGTATAGATCCTTTGAAATTTTCAGAAATAAGTGAACCATCAATTCTAACTCTTGCATGCCATTTTTTTTTTAAATCATGAAGAATATCACCTGGTTTTATTAAGTTAAATTCTATTAATCTTCCGAAAGGTATTCTTTTTTGTTGTCTTTTTTCATTTGTTTTTAACATTTTTATGTTTGTTAATGGATCAATTAAGTCAATTCTTTCTTTAGCAAATTTTATATATCTTTTTTCGCTTTCTATACCTATAAAATTTCTATTATATTTTTTTGAAACAGCTCCTACAGTTCCTGTTCCAAAAAAAGGATCTAAAATTATATCTCCAGGCTTGGTTGCAGATAATATAATTCTTGTAATAAGCGCCTCTGGCTTTTGAGTTGGATGCACTTTTTTACCTTTATATTTTAATCTTTCTATGCCATTACAGATAGGAAAAACCCAATCACTTCGCATTTGCAGGTCGTCATTAAGTGATTTCATAAGATTGTAATTAAATGTATATCTAGAACTTTTATTTTTAGAACACCAAATTAAAGTTTCATGTGCATTTGAAAATCTTGTGCCCCTGAAATTTGGCATTGGATTAGTTTTAATCCAAACAATATCATTTAAAATCCAAAAATCTAGGTCCTGCAAAATTTTTCCAATTCTGAATATATTATGATATGTTCCAATAACCCAAATGCTTCCATCTTCTTTTAAAACTCTTTTAGCAGCGTTGATCCATTTTTTTGTAAAATCATCATATTCTTCAAAGTTTTTAAATTTATCCCAATTTTCTCTAACGCCATTTACACTTGTATGATCGGGNCTTTTTAAATCCTTTTCTAACTGTAAGTTATATGGGGGATCAGCAAATATTAAATCTACTGATTTTGGAGGTAATTGCTTCATTTTTTCTAAACAATTACCTAAGTATATTTTATTAACACAAAATTTTTTTGTCTTCATTTTGATCCCTTTTTTTTTATTTACTTTATCATTTTTGTGATTGGTTTAAAAGATTTTCTATGATGGGGCGTTATTCCCAACAATTTTATTTTATCAATATGTAATTTCGTTCCATAACCTGAATTTTCATTCCAAAAAAATTCAGGATATTTATAAGATAATTTTTTCATTAAGTTGTCNCTTATAACTTTTGCAATGATTGAAGCAGATGCAATAGATATTGATTTATTNTCACCATTTTTTACTGCTTTGACATTTGCTTTAATTTTTGGAGTGTTAATCCCATCAACTAATACAAAATCAGCATTAATTTTTAGAGATATGTAAGCTCTTTCCATGGCAATTAANGATGCTTGAAGAATATTTTTTTCTTCAATTTCTTTAACACTAGCTGCGCCCACTCCAAATTGAATAATATTTATCAAAATTTTATAAAGTTTTTCTCTAATTTTTTTTGATATTTTTTTTGAGTCATTAATTTTAATTATGTCAGGNTATTTTTGTGANAANTTTNTCCATAAGGATCTCTTAATATATACTGCAACAGCTACAACCGGACCAGCAAGAGGACCTCTTCCTACTTCATCTATTCCAACAACAATATCTCCAAATTTTTCTTCTATATCAAAATTCATTAATTAAGTTTAGGAAGAATTTCAACCAAATTACAAGGTTTAAAAGAGGAATCTAATTGATATTTTATAATTTCATCCCAAGCATCTTTACATGCAGAAGGTGAGCCGGGTAATGAGAACAAATATTTACCATTAGAAATTCCAGCACAGGATCTTGATTGTATTGTTGAAGTTTTAATTTTTTTATAACTTAACATTCTAAAAATTTCACCGAAACCTGGAATATCTTTTTCAAAAAAAGATTTAAATACTTCAGGAGTTATATCTCTTTTAGTTAATCCTGTTCCACCAGTAGCAATAATAACATCTATATTTTTTTTTTTTAACCAAGACTTTAGAATTTTTTTTATTTCTATTTTGTTATCCTTACATATTTTTTTTTCAAATAAATTGTGGTGCGAATTTAATATTTTTTTTTCTAGCAATTTACCTGATTTATCAGTTTTAGAATTTCTTGAATCGGATACNGTTAGAACAGCTATATTTAATTTTTTTTTCATATTCTTTTAATGTTAAATTTTTTTGCTATGTTATGATACAAAAATTTATTTATGACGAAACAAACAAATTTGATAAATTAATTATTTAACTTATATTTTTACATATATGAATAGAGAATCGATGAATTTTGATGTTTTAATAATTGGAGCAGGCCCNTCAGGACTTTCTGCCAGTATTAAACTTGCTCAACTTGCAAAAAAAAATAATAAAGAATTAAATATCGGTGTTGTTGAAAAAGGNTCAGAAGTTGGAGCTCATATATTATCAGGAGCTGTTTTNGAAACGAAAGCTCTAGATGAATTAATACCAGATTGGAAAAGCAAAAATTCACCACTTAAAACTGAAGCAAAAAAAGATAANTTTCTACTATTAACGAAAAATAAATCTTTTAGATTNCCAACACCACCNCAAATGAAAAACGATGGCAATTATATTATTAGTTTAGGAAATTTTTGCAGATGGTTGGCTAAACAAGCAGAGGAATTAGGTATAAACATTTTTCCNGGTTTTGCTGCNTCAGAAATTCTTTATCATGAAAAAACGAATAAAGTNATTGGTGTAAGAACAGGAGACCAAGGAATGGATAAANATGGGAAACANTTAGAAAATTTTCAACAAGGCTANGATCTTTTTGCTAAACAAACGATTTTTGCTGAAGGATGNCATGGGTCATTAACAAAAGAATTAATTAATAAATACNATTTAAGGAAAGATTCAGACCCGCAAACATACGGAATAGGGTTAAAAGAATTATGGGAGATAAAACCAGAAAATCATAAATTNGGAGAAACAATTCATTCTATAGGTTGGCCTTTGGATAACCAAACATACGGAGGATCTTTTCTTTATTATTTAGAAAATAATCAAGTTTCAGTAGGTTTTGTTATTGGTTTAGATTATAAAAATCCTTATTTAAGTCCATTTGATGAGTTTCAAAGATTTAAAACACATCCTTTAATAAAAAAAATTTTTGAAGGTAGTAAAAGAATTTCTTATGGGGCAAGAGCATTAAACGAAGGAGGATTTCAATCTATTCCAAAATTGACTGTACCAGGAGGATTACTTGTTGGATGCACAGCAGGTTTTATGAATGTACCAAAAATAAAAGGAACTCATACTGCTATGAAATCNGGAATGATAGCTGCGGAAGAAATTTTTAAAAATATTTTTGATGTAAAAAAANTAGAAATTAATTCTTATGAAGAAGAGATAAAGAAATCGTGGGTTTGGAATGAACTTTATAGAGTAAGAAATATNAGGCCGGCATTTCAATGGGGATTCTGGCCTGGTTTAATATATAGTGCGATTGATACTTTTATTTTTAGAGGGAAGGCCCCATGGACTTTAAAACATCATGATGATCACAAATCTTTAAAAGAAGCAAAAAAATCTAAAAAGATTGATTATCCTAAACCAGATGGTGTTATTACATTTGATAAATTATCATCAGTTTTTATTTCAAATACTAATCATGNTGAAAANCAACCATGTCATTTACAANTAAAAGATAAAAATATTCCAATANAANATAATTTAGANAANTATGATGCNCCTGAGCAAAGATATTGTCCTGCAGGTGTTTATGAAATAGTTGATTTAGAAAAGAATTCACCAAAGTTACAAATTAATGCACAAAATTGTGTACATTGTAAAACTTGTGATATAAAAGACCCAACTCAAAATATTAATTGGGTAACTCCAGAAGGAGGAGGGGGACCTAGGTATCCAAATATGTAGATTCTTTAATTTTCAAAATGAATAAATTTTTTATTATAATTTTTTTTTTCTTTTTTTATTTTCATAAATCTTTATTAGCAATAGATTCTGGTAATTATTTAGCTGGTGAAAGCGCATTCAATAATAAAGATAATAAAACAGCTATATATTATTTTAAGAATGCAATTGATTTAAATAAGCTTGATACAGAGTTTGGGCAAAATATAACTAAAAAATTATGTGTTTTATACCTTTTAGAAGGCGAAATAGATAAATGTATTTTAATAGGAAAAAAAATTGAAAAAAACCTTACCTCAGACAGTATAGAAAATACAAATATTTTAATGGCTTTAATTGTCGGGGATATAAAGAGAAAAAAATTTAATTCTGCATTAAATAGATTAAAAAAAATAAACAAAAGTTCTTTTGAGAGATTTTCAGTTCCTATTATTGAAGCATGGATAATTGCCGGAGAAGAAAGAAATCTTAATAAGGCAAAACAAAAATTAGATGAATTAAAAAAAGATTATGCAGTAAACACTTATAGCTTAAGAAATTTGAATTTAGCTTTGATTTATGATTTTTTTAATAAAAATGACAAGGCATTAATATATTATCAAAAATCTATAAATGATTTCACTAAACCCTCTTATAGATTAGTAGAAATTTTATCAAATGCTTATGAAAGAAATGGTGATTTTGAAAAAGCAAAAGATATTTACACTAAATTTTTATCTAATCATCAGGATAATTTATTGGTTGAAAAGTCACTAAAAAGAATTGAAAAAAAGGCAGTACCAAATAAATTAATTGCAAATACAAATGATGCAATTGCAGAATTGTTTAGCACAATTTCCAGTACTTTTAGCTCAGATTTTACAAATAATTTTGCAATAGTTTATTCACATTTTTCTTTGTATTTAAAAAAAGATTTTGAAGTTGCACAACTTTATTTAGCTGAACTATTAGAAGAGAAGAAACGATATGTTGAAGCAAATAATTTGTATGAAAAAATAAAACCATCATCCAATTTTTATTGGCATTCAAAATTAAAGAAAGCAAGAAATTTAGAATTATTGGGTGATAGTGAAAAATCAATTCCAATTTTAAAGGAAATGTCGAATGAAAAACAGGAAAGACATGATTCTTTAAAATTACTTGGCGATATATATAGAAATTATAATAAGTATAAAGAGGCGATAAAATTTTATAATGAAGCAGTATCAAGAATTCAAAAAATTAGTTCAGAACATTGGGAATTGCTTTATTCAAGAGGAATGGCATATGAAAGAAATAATCAATGGATTAAGGCAGAGAAAGATTTTTTAAAAATTTTAGAATTAGTACCAAATCAACCAGATGTTTTAAATTATTTAGCTTATTCATGGATTGAACAAGATTCTAATCTTGAACAAGCTAAAAAATTTATTCTTAAGGCAGCAAGCATTAAACCAAGAGATCCGTATATTGTAGATAGCTTAGGTTGGGCCTATTATAATTTAAAAGAATATGATAAAGCAATAAAAGAACTTGAAAAAGCTATTGATTTAAAACCGACCGATCCAATTATTAACGATCATTTAGGAGATGCATATTTAAAAGTTGATAGAAAACTAGAGGCATTATACCAATGGAAAAAAGCAATACAATTTAAACCAGAAAATGATTTAGAGAAGAAAATAGAAAAGAAGATAAAAAAGTATGACAAAGATAATCAATTAGACCTCTTATAACCAATGTTAAATGGAAAAACCTTTACATGCAAAGCATATGCAAAAATAAATTTGTTTCTTAATGTATTTAATAAAACAAAAGATAATTTACACAATTTAAAAAGTTTGGTTTGTTTTATAGATCTTTATGATGAAATAGTAATTTCTAAAAGTAATAAATTTTCACTAAAAATTAAGGGCCCTTTTAAAAATTTTATTAAAAAAAGAGAAAATATAATTGAAAAAACTTTTATTATTTTTTCAAAATTTACAGGTTTAAAAACTAATTATAAAATACTTTTAAATAAAAAAATACCAGTTAGTGCAGGTTTAGGAGGAGGATCTGCTGACGCAGCTGCTGTTTTACAAGGTTTAAATCATTTAAATAAAAAAAAAGTAAAAAAAAAAGATTTATTTAAGCTTGCTATGAAAATTGGATCTGATGTACCAGCTTGTTTATATAATAAAAATGTTTTTTTTTCTGGCTATGGTCAGATTTTATCTAAAGCGCCAAAAATTCCACCAGTTTCAGTATTGTTAATTAACCCTTATAAAGAACTTTCAACAAAAAAAGTTTTTGATATATACAAAAAAAAAAAATTAATAAAAAAAAGTAATTTTGTATATAAAAATTTTTTTTCATGGATTTTGGAACAAAATAATGATTTACAAAAATATGCAGAAAAATTTATTCCAGAAATAAAAAAAATGATAAAATTTTTAAGTTCGTCAAAAAATTGTTTTTTTTCAAGAATGACAGGTAGCGGACCAACGGTTTTTGGTTTGTTTAGAAAAGAGATAGATGCAAAAAAAACAAACCTTTTGTTAAAAAAAAATCACCCTAAATGGTGGTCAGGAGTTTATTCAATTAAAACTTAGTCTTTGAATAAATTTATTTTTTAATATATTTTATACTAATGCTTTTTAATTGGGGCGTCGCCAAGTGGTAAGGCACGAGTTTTTGGTACTCGCATTCGCAGGTTCGAATCCTGCCGCCCCAGCCATTAATTTAAAATCCAAA
>PARY01000016.1 GCA_002711715.1 Pelagibacteraceae bacterium
AATTTCTTCTGATTTTTCTTTTCTTTTTTTTTCTTCAGCTTCGATTATAGTTTTTTTTTCTTCAAAAACTTTTAAATTCTCTTTATTTGCACGAAGTACTTTTTTTTTTGGTATAAGATAATTTCTTGCGTATCCGTCTTTAACTTTAACAACATCTCCTATTTTTCCTAACTTTTCTATATTTTCGATTAAAATTACTTCCATATTATTTTTTTTTATATGGTAAAAGAGCTAAAAATCTTGCTCTTTTGATTGCTTTAGATAGTTCTTTTTGTTTTTTTGTAGAAACAGAAGTTATTCTACTAGGAAGCATTTTTCCTTTTTCAGATATAAATTTTTTTAAAAGTCTTACATTTTTGTAATCAACTTTTGGAGCACCAGGTATAGATAAAGGGCATGATTTTTTTTTAAAATCATATGGCCTTTTATCGGTTTTTAAATCTTGTTTCTGTAATTCTATCATTATTATTTATTTTCCTCTTCGTTTTCTTTGAGCATGGTTGTTGGGTTTTTATCAAAATCTTTTTCTTTAATTTTTATAAATAAGTGTCTAATTATATCTTGTGTAAGCTTGATTTGTGATCCTAACTCATGTATTACTTTCCCTGAAGATTCTAGTATGAAAAAAAGATAATGACCCTTTCTACTTTTTTTTACTTGATATGCAAGATTTTTAAATCCCCAATATTCTTCTTTTTTTATTTTTCCACCTTTTGACGTTATAAAATCATTTACTTTTTTTGCTAATTCTTTAGCACGTACAGGTGACACCTCTTGTCTAGCAATAAAAACTAATTCATATAATGACATAATTTTTTTATAATATATATTTTAAAAATAAGGTTTATTTACTCNAAAATAGTTTAAACATCAACATAAACTATTTTTTTTTTTTAGNTATATGAATTCAATAATTTTNCCAGGCCAAGGATCGCAATATGTGGGAATGGGTAAAAATTGGTACGAAAATTTTNAAGAAGCAAAAAAGGTNTTTGATGAAGCAGATAAAATATTAAACGAACCATTATCTGATATAACTTTTAACGGTCCTGAAGAAGAATTAACAAAAACAAATAATGCACAACCTGCGATTTTAATATCAAGCATTGCTTTGTTAGAAGTGATAAAATCTCAAAAAAAAATTGAATTAAGTAATTTTTGTAAATTTTTAGCAGGACATTCTTTAGGGGAATATACNGCTCTTTACGCATCAGAAGTTTTAGATTTTGAATCNGTATTAAAATTAGTTAAACACAGGGGGAATTTAATGAGCAAGTCTGANAAATCTGGAGAAGGTAAAATGGNAGCAATTATAGGTTTAAAAATAGGTGAAATTGAAAAAATACTTAAAGATTTTAAAAAAGAAGGTATCTGTGAGATAGCTAATGATAATTCCGAAGGACAGGTTGTTATAAGCGGGAATAGGGAAACTGTCGATTCATTTAAATCTATTGCAAAAAAATGTGGAGCTAAATTAACAATTGATTTGAATGTAAGCGCTCCATTTCATTGTAAGTTGATGGAGGATGCAGCTATAAAAATGAATTCAGAAATAAATAAAACATTATTTAATCAGTTTAAAATACCAGTAATTTCCAATGTTAAAGCTGTTCCATCTAATAATGATTCTGAATTTAAGTCATTATTATCAGAACAAATTACTAAGACTGTAAAATGGAGAGAAACAATTTTATTTATGGAGAACAAAGGAGTAAAAAAAATTTTTGAAATTGGTCCAGGTAATGTTTTATCAGGATTAGTTAAAAGAATAACAAAAAACATTGAATGTTTTTCTATACAAAATCCAGAGGATATGGATAATCTAAAATAATAAATTTATGGCTGATTTAACTTTAAAAAATAAAAATGCTTTGATTACAGGTGCTTCAGGTGCAATTGGAGGATCTATTGCAAAAAAACTCTCAATATTAGGTGCTAATATTATATTCACCGGTACAAATAAAAAAAAAATTGACGACTTAAAAAAAAAATTAGGCCCAAATAGTTTAGGTTTAACTGCCGATCTTTCAAAAGATGAGGAAATTGACAATCTTTACAATGAAGCAATTAAGAGATTTAAATCCATTGACATATTAGTTAATAATGCAGGAATTAATAGAGATGCTTTAAGTATAAGAATGACGAAAGAACAATGGAACGAAGTGATAAACATAAATCTTTCAGCAAATTTTAAATTATCTCAACTAGTTATAAAATCTATGATAAAACAAAAATGGGGAAGGATTATAGGTATAAGTTCTATTATTGGATTGGGTGGTAATATTGGACAAACTAATTATGCTGCTTCAAAAGCAGGTATGATTGCACTACATAAATCCTTAGCATTAGAATTTGCTTCAAGAGGAATAACTGTTAATTGTATTGCTCCTGGGTTTATTGAAAGTCCAATGACAGAAGCTTTGTCTGATGAGCAAAAAGAAGCTATGTTAAAAAAAATACCGGTTGGCAGCATTGGTAAACCTGAAGATATAGCTAATTGCGTTGCGTTCTTGACAGATGAAAAAGCATCTTTTATAACAGGTTCAACGATTAATATTAATGGTGGAATGTTAATGGTTTAGTTATAATGGTTTATTAAAATTTTTTTTTAAGGAGTTATCAAATGTCAGAAGACGTTATCAATAGAGTAAAAAAAGTTATTATTAGTCATCTTGGAGTAAGTGATGATAAAGTTACAGAAAATGCAAAATTTATTGAAGATTTAGGAGCTGATAGTCTTGATCAAGTTGAACTTGTTATGGCATTTGAAGAAGAGTTTAAATGCGAGATACCAGATGAAGCAGCTGAAAAAATTGTAACAGTTAAAGATGCTGTAGACCTTATTAAAAGTAAAAAATAATTAATAATATGAGAAGAGTTGTCGTAACCGGAATGGGGATGATAACCGCAATTGGTTGTGGAGTGCAAGACAATTGGAAAAAATTAATTTCTAGTACATCAGGCATCAAATTAATTGATTCTTTTAAAACAGACGATTTAACATCAAGAGTTGGCGGAATAATATCAGATGAGCTAATTAATAGTAATTTTAGTGATAAAGAAAAAAGAAAAATGGATAAATTTATTCTTTATTCATTAATAGCATCTGAAGAAGCAATTAAAAACTCAGGTTGGATTATAAATGATGATAATGCTGCATCGAGATCTGGAGTAATTATAGGATCTGGCATTGGAGGACTTTCAACTATATATGAAAATTCTCTTTTATTAGAAAAAAGTGGTCCAAGGAAAATAAGTCCCTTTTTTATTCCTTCAAGTTTAATAAATTTAGCTTCTGGGCAAGTTTCAATTAAATATAATCTTAAAGGTCCTAATCTTTCAACAGTTACTGCATGTGCATCTGGTGCACATGCTATTGGTGATTCATTTAGATTAATTCAATTAGACAAAGCCGATATAATGGTTGCTGGAGGATCAGAAGCAGCTATTTCTAGGATAGGCGTTGCTGGCTTTTGTGCTCTAAGAGCTTTATCAACAAAATTTAATAATGATCCAAAAAATGCCTCCAGACCATTTGATAAAGATAGAGATGGATTTGTCATGGGTGATGGAGCAGGCACATTAATTTTAGAAGAATATGAGCATGCAAAAAAAAGAAATGCAAATATTTTAGCTGAAATTATAGGATATGGATCTAGTGGAGACGCACACCACATTACCTCACCTCCTGGTGATGGTAATGGAGCAGAAAAGTGCGTATTGTCAGCATTAAAAGATTCAAAAAAAAATACTGAAGATATAGATTATATCAACGCTCATGGAACATCAACTCCGATAGGAGATAAAATTGAAGTAGAAACCATTAAAAAAGTTTTTTCTAAGAATTTAGAAAAAATTAAAATGTCATCAACAAAATCTTCAATAGGTCACTTGCTGGGCGCGTCTGGAAGCGTTGAATCAATATATTCTATACTTTCAATAAAAAATAAAAAATTACCTCCTACTTTAAATTTGTTATCGCCTTTACCTGAGGCAGAAGGTTTGGATTTAATACCTTTAAATTCTATAGATCATGAAGTTAATTGTGTATTGTCAAACTCTTTTGGATTTGGCGGAACAAANGCATCNTTAATTTTTAAATCAGTTTAAAAAAAATAAAAAAATGTATTTAATAAAAAGATATATATATATTTTTTTTTTATATTTTTTTTTAATTTTTTTATTAATTTTTGATTTGGTATTTACAAAATATCCATACACNCATACTTTTTTTGTTAAACCTAACCAAACTTTAAATCAAATAACTACAAACTTGTATAAGGAAAAAATTATTGATAATAAATTTTTTTTTAAATTTCTTATTTTTTCTTCATTNTCTCAAAAAATATTAAAAGCAGGAGAATATGAATTTTACAATAATAATATTTTTCAAATTATTAGAAAGATTAGAGTCGGAGACGCGTACCAAAGAAGAATAACTATTCCAGAAGGTCTAACTTCAAATGAAATTATTAATATTATAAAAAAAACAGAGGGCATTGTTTTAAACCAAGAGGGATCCGAACAAATAGCTGAGGAGGGCGCGTTGTTTCCAAGCACTTATTTTTATGTTTACGGAACAAATTCAAATATAATTATAAATAATATGAAAAAAAGAATGAAATCAACACTTATNGAAACTTGGCAAGGTAGAGACAAAGATTTAGATCTTAACTATAATGATGTATTAATTCTTGCATCAATAATCGAAAAAGAGACATCATTAAATTATGAGAAATCAAAAATAGCCCAAGTGTTCTTAAATAGATTAAGAATTAACATGAAATTACAATCAGATCCGACTGTAATTTATGGCATAGAAAGTGAGTTAGGAATAAAAAAAAAAGAATTAACAAGAAATGATCTTCAACATAAATCAAGCTTTAATACTTATTTAATTTACGGTCTTCCAGAGGGACCAATATGCAATCCAGGAAAAGAGTCTATTGCTGCAGTTACAAATCCTAGTAAAGGAGATTTGTTATTTTTTGTTGCAGATGGTGAAGGAGGTCATAATTTTTCATCAAGTTATGAGGAACACATAGAAAACGTTAAGAAGTTTAAAGAACTTCGTAGGGAGTTATATGAAAACTAAGAAACAAGGTTTATTTATTATTTTATCCTCTCCTTCTGGTGCAGGGAAAACAACACTAGCAAAAAAACTTATAAAAAATAATATAAATATTGAGTTATCTATTTCCTATACAACTAGAAAGAAAAGATCATTAGAAAAGAATAATAAAGATTATAAATTTATTTCAGAAGAGGAATTTAACAAACTAAAGAAAAAAAAATATTTTATAGAATGGGCAAAAGTATTTAACCATTATTATGGCACATCTTTAATAAAAGTTAAAAAAATTAATAATAAAGGAAAAGATGTTCTTTTTGATATTGATTGGCAAGGATCCAGAAAAATAAAAAAAAAACTCGGTAAGCACGTTGTAAGTATTTTTATATTACCTCCATCAAAAAAAGAGTTAATTAAAAGATTAAAAAAAAGAGCTCAAGACCCTGATCATATAGTTAAGCATCGACTATCATTTTATAAAATGGAGTTAAGTCATTGGAAAGAATATAAATATGTTTTAATAAATAGGAATCTAAATGATACTGTAAAAAAAATTAAAGTTATTATTGAAGCTGAAAGATATAAAAATTTTATCCCAGTAAAAAATTTAACTAAACAAAACACTAAAACTATTTATGAAGCTGAAAGAATTGCCCTTGAAAAAAAAAATTTAATTCTCAAAAAAATAAGATCTTTATAATTCTTTTTTATGTTTACTTAGGAAATTTGATAAATTA
The DNA here is from genome assembly GCA_002711715.1 of Pelagibacteraceae bacterium. The sequence continues at coordinate 5,809 of PARY01000016.1, forward strand.
ATAAAATCTATAANATCTANCTCCTCNGGTCTTTTTTTTGAATTAATTCCACANTTTANAAATACTTGGTCTGAAAAATNNATTGTTTTTTTTAANTTATTTTTAATAGTTTTTCTTCTTTGACTAAAACANTTCTTTATTANNTNTGNTAGNAANNCNTCATTATCTACTTTNTTAATTTTTTTTTTAAATTTAAATTCTAAAATNGAAGAATCTATTTTTGGTTTAGGAAAAAAATAGTTTGGNGATAGGTGCATTTTTTTTTTTATATCACATAACCACTGNGCTATTACAGAAATNCTACCATAACTTTTNGTATTNTTTTTTGCNATTATTCTTTCTGCTTGTTCTTTTTGAAACATTAAAATTAATTTTTGAAAGTAATTTCTATTTCTAAAAATTTTTGCCAATATTGGTATTGCGGTTTTATAAGGAAGGTTTGAAAAAACTACAACTTTTTTTTTATACTTTTTAAATTCTCTTATTATTTTTTTGAAAATGTGATCTTTTAAAAAATCTCCTTCTATAAGAATTACTTTATTTAAAAATATTTTTTTTTGATAATTTATAATTTTTATACACTTTAAGTCTTTCTCTACAGAAATAATTTTTTTTACCCCAGCTTTTACCAATGATCTTGTTAAACAGCCTGGACCAGGTCCAATTTCAAGAATATATTTATTTTTTACATTTGAAAGCCTTACAATTTTGTCTGTAATATTTTCATCAAGAATAAAATTCTGACTAAGGGATTTTTTTGAGATTAAACTAAATTTATCTATGAGTTGTTTTATTGTATCCACAATTTTTTTTTTTTTGCAATGTTTTGAGATATTTTAATAGAGGCATATAAACTTTTTTCTGACGCTATTCCTTTTCCTGCTATGTCTAAAGCTGTACCATGATCAGGAGAAGTTCTTACTATTGGTAGACCTAATGTTACATTAACTCCATTTTCATAATCAAGTGTTTTAATAGGTATAGTTGCTTGATCATGATACATACAAATAATAACATCAAATTTTTTTGAAATTTTATTGTTAAAAATTGTATCTGCTGGATAAGGACCAGAAACATCAATGTCTTTTTTTTTAATTATTTTAATAGCAGGTATAATAATTTTTTTTTCTTCTTTACCAAAAATTCCTTTATCTCCAGCATGTGGATTTAAACTTGCAATTGCAATTTTTGGTTTTTTTTTACCAAAAAAAATTTTCAAATATTTATTAGTTATATTTGTTGTTGATACTATTAATTTTTTATTAATAGCTTTTAAAGCTTTACTTAAAGATAAATGTTGCGTTATTGGAACAACGCTTATTTTAGGCGAAGTTAATAACATTACAGGTTTTTTTACATCTAGTAGTTTTGCAATATAAAAAGTGTGCCCAGTAAAATTTTTTTGTTTTTTTTTTATAATATTTTTTTCAACAGGATTTGTAACAATGCATGAAATTTCTTTTTTAGAAGCAAATTTAACTACTTTGTCAATAGAAGTTAATATTTCCCGACTATTTGCACTTGATGGGTATCCGAATTTTACTTTTTGATTTAATTTTATATCGTAAACCGGTAAATAATTCTTAAAAATTTTAAAACATTCAGTAATTTTATTAATTTTTTTTATAGGTATTTTAAATTTTAATTTTGAACTAGTTTTTAATAAATGATCAGGATCTCCAAAAAATATAAAAGGTTCTATTTTTTTTCTATAATTCTTCCAAACTTTTAATGTTATTTCGGATGAAATACCTGCTGGCTCTCCCATAGTTATTCCAGTAACAATTCCTTTTTTCATTTTTTTTTAAATTCTAATATCAATTACTGAATTTGATCGTAATTCTGACATGTATTGTCTGGCAATTGTATCAAGTTTTCTATTTATTAAAATATCACTGATTTTGAATTTACTAGGTATCACAGGTTTTATACTTTTTACATCACATAACATTATTTGAAAAGTACCAGTACCAAATGGNAACGGTTCACTTATTTCATTTTTATTCATTTTTTTTAGTATCAATTGTAAATCTTTAGATAATTCATTATATTTTATCATTCCCAATGAACCTGAATCAACCGAACCGTANTTCTTAGAAAAATCNTCTAATTCACTACAATTTTTGATTTCATTTAATAATAAATTTATTTCGTCATTAAGTTCAGTAAGTTGAAATCTAAACAATGATACTTCATTGATTATTTCATCTCCTATTATTCTTTTATTAAGGACTTTAATTATAAAATACCCATTTTCACCTTTTATCGGTTTTGACATTTTTTCAATTTCTAATTTTTTTACTTCATTTATAATTTTAATGTCCAAATCAGTCTCTGCTGTCCAACCTATTTTTCCAACTTTTCCACCAAATGTATCTGAAAATTGATTTGCAATTGATCCAAAATCTCCGCCGCTTAGTATTTGTTCATAAAACTTATTAATTTTTTTTAATATTTCATTTTCTTCTTTATTTTCAAATGAAAGAAATATTTGTTCAATCAAAAATTCTTCTTTTCCAACATTAGATTTTAATTTTTTATGTATAGTTTCAATTTCTGTATCTTGTATTAATATTTGTTTTCTAAATTTATTTGCTATTAACTGTTTCCATCCAATACTAACTTCTATTTGTTTTTCTAAAATAGATATGTCAGTTTTTTGTTCTTTTAAATATTTTTTAAATTGATCTTTTTTGAAACCATTTTCTTTTTCAATTTGTGATATAATTTGATTGATTTTATCATTTGGTATAAATACTTGTTCTTTTTTAATTTGCTGCATTTGTATTATTTGATCTACATAACCTGATATTAAATCTGGTAGGACTTTAATTTCAAAATCTTCATTTAAAGGAATTTTGGCTGAAATACTAAATAAAATAGATCTTTGTATTAAGTCATATATCGATATTGGTTCACCATTTACTGTTGCAAAGATACTAGTAGGAAGCCTTTTTAAAATTGATGTGTTAGCTTCATTCTGATTATTTGCTATAACTAATTTAGAAAAAACAACTATAGCCAAAAAAAAATTCAATAAAAAAAACTTATTAAATATTTTTTTTATTAATCTCATTTATATTTTTTTCTTTTGCTTACTAATTTATTAATTAGAAATATTTCTTCCAGTTGAAAAAGTCCCAAGTGTTTTAAAAGTAAAATTGATTAAGAAAGTATCGTTTGGCTTAATTTCTCTATCTAAATAATATGATCTAACTAAACCTATTTCAGTAGTAAAACATTCATTTATAAATGTTAACCCTAATCTTTGTCCAAGCAATCCACCAGAATNTGTCATATCTTCTTTTATTGAATATTTTAAAGAATAATTATTATTAAAAGTATGTGAGATTGAAAAATTAAGTTCCTCTCTTTCATCTGAAATTCCTGTAGTAGGTTCTAAATAAATATAATTTAAAGATATATCGTTATTATAAATTTTTGTTGAAACGGTAAATTGGTCTCTTCTTGTAGAAAAGAGAGAGTCTTTATTCATTAAAAATCTATACGATATATCCAAATTCTTTCCAAAACCAAATCCTATTTTTCCTATTAAATCAGACAATTGATCATCCAATCCAGATTTAGAACCAAAATTATGATTTTTTCTAAATCTTAAACTCTGACCTATAAAAAAATTAGAACTAAGATTTTTTTTTTGAGAATTAATAGCAAAGTTTAAACCATAATCAATTCTTTGATTTGATTTTTCTAATTTATCATTTCCAGGATAAAAGCTTGAAGTAAATAAATGAGTTTCATTAAATTCAAAGCTGTCACTATCCTCATTAGGTATTTCATCATTACTACCTCTATTTGGCGCTAAAATTAAAGCAGCTTGAGGCTTCAAAAAGAACGTTGAATCATTTTGTATTTTTTGTAAAGGAAGATCCCATCCAAAAAGAAGTTCAGGATGTAGTCTGTTTTGAATTCCTTTATAATCATCTTTACCAGTTCTTTGGACATGACTTACCATATATGATGATAAAGTTGTTTTAGCTTGAAATTTAAATCTGTTTCCAAAGTTATCGTTATATGGGTATGTAATAATAGGTTGTAGAGATATTTTTCTTGTATCCGATCCTTCACGTCGTGTTAAAGATAAAAAGCTTGCGTTAAAATCAAGAAAACCAATTTTGGTTTTTTCACTTTGATAATTATAATTAATAGATGGCAAAATAAGAGGCGTTTTACTACTTTGATAAGTACTTGATTGGACTTGCGTTGCTATCCCAGTAGCAAAAAAATAACTTTTATCATCAAAACCTTCTATAAAAAAATCTGATCGAAGTCTATCACTTGCTCCTTCAAATAGATATCTTGATAGATATGTNTCATCAGTAGTACGTTTTACATTGAATCCATATCTCCAATAATCATTATGGTCAAATTTTCCATCAATAAATAGATGGCCTCTATTTNTNTTAGAATATGTTGTAACTCTTGTTCTTCTATCTGCATTTGTGAAACTACCTTCTATGTTTACTTCTCCGTTACCAAATCTTTGTCTGTATTGAGCATACATTAAAGGTCTTTGTCCACTAATGTACATTGGCTCTACAGTAAGATCTTTATATGGAGAAAGAGCATAGTAGTAAGGGGTTCTAATAATAGTGCCTAATTCTGAATTTGAAGTGTAACTTGGAAATAAAAAACCACTTTGTCTTTTCACGCTTGGGTCAGGATGAGAATAATAAGGTGTATATGCTACAGGAAATCCGAGAAATTCAAGAAAGGCATTTTTATAGCTAATTTTTTTTCTTTTTGAATCATGAACAACTTCAGANGCCTTTATTTGCCATGTTGGTTTTATATTAGGATCATCACAGTTACATGCAGTATATAAAGCTTTCTTTAATCTGGAAATTTGTCCTTTAAATCTTTTACCACTCGCTGCAGCCACTTTAGAATTATCTGGAAAAAGTATTGAAATATTTTTTGTAAGACCGTTTTTAAAACCTTTATCAACTTCAGCGTAGTCAGCAAAATAAACAACCCCATCCTCATCTAAAATGCTCACATTTCCTTTTACATATNCTTTATTTTTTATTTTATCAAATTCTAAATAATCAGCNCTAAGNACCTCTTTACCNTGAATAACTTCAACATCTCCTGTTGCTNTGACTATTGATTTATTATGATTATTTACTATTTTTTGCGCATTTAAAATAAANGGCNNATTNTCTTTTGANAAAAGATTTTTATTAAATAAAAAAATTATAAAAAAAAGTAATAAAATTATTTTTTTCATTTTTTAATTTGTTTTTTCGAAATGAATTACAAAAAAACCTCCTATCATAATAGTTATAATAGATGGCGATAGCGATGCAACCCATGTATTCAATTTATTAGCAATCCCTAGAGAATATATGGTTTCTCCGANTACATGTATCAAGAAACCAGTTACAACCCCCATCAATATTAAGATAAAAGTTTTTGCCTTAGTTTTTGTAAATTTAATTGTAAANGAACCAGCAATCAATATTAAGCCTATTAAATATACTGGCAATAAAATTGTTTTATAAAGNTANANNTGATGTTTGGTAGCTGAGAANCCAGANTCTTTAAGTAATAATATGAAGTTTGGAATTTTCCAAATAGATAAACTTTGAGGATCTANAAAGCTATTCTCAATTTTTTTGATTGATAAATTTGTTTTTAAGGTGTATTCGTCTATTTTTATTACTCTTTTATTTGGCTTATTTATTATAACATTTTTCATAATCCAAAAATTTTTTTCAAGCTTAGCAATTTCCGCATCAATTCTTTCTACAAAGTTATTTTTTTTTGTATATATATAAAAAGTCGCATTTTTAAACAAACTTTCTTCTGGTAAAAAATTTGCCGCTTTTATTACAATTTTATTATTTTCAGATCCTTGTCTTAACCAAATACCAGATTTACTAATTGCAGTTTTACTTAATTTTCCTCTAAATATTTCCTGTTCAATTTTTTGATATGAATTAGTTGCGTGAGAAAGAAATGGGTTAAGAATAGTAAAATAAAATGCACAAAATAGTATCGTAAAAAAAATGAATGGATATAAGATTTTGAAAGAACTTAACCCTGCGTTTTGCGCAATAACCATTTCTCTATGTTTATTTAAAGTACGGCACGTTATCATGGTTGTTCCAAAGATGGCAATCGGTATTAAAAAATTTATGCTTTCCGTTATTTTTAAGAAAGCTAAATAAAGTACGTAAAATATTGATGAAATACTAGCAATTTCAGAGGTTCTTCTAAGTAATTCTGTAAACTCGACTAAAAAAACTATTAGTAATGAAATAGAGATAAAATAAATAAAATTTTTTATAAATTTTTTAAAAAGATATTTCTCAAATTCTCTGTCAAAGATATTNAATGATGAAATTTTCATTTTTTAAATTTTCTATAAGTTTTTTTTAGATTATAAATTATTAAAAAGAAAAGTAATGATAATGGAAAAATATACATAATCGGNAGCAATGTAAATTTTTTTACAATAAAATTAGGTAAAGATAAATAAACAACTTCAATTAAAAAAATTACAAATATAATTATAAATATTTTTTTCAACCCTGNTTGTAGAATTAATTTATCAGANAGNAGAAAAGTTAAACTTATTACTGTAAAAATTAAACAATAAAGAGGTTCTATTATTCTTTTATGTCCTTCAATAATCATNCTTGAGATTTGNCNNGGATCATACTGACCACTTNTTNTGTGTTTATCATTCCATAATTCTTTTAAAAACATTTCTTCTGGTTCTTTAATTCTTTCTTTATTTATATTTTTAAATAAAAGATCTAAATTAACTTCATATTCATCAAATTTGATAATACTTAATTGAGAATTCTTTTTATCAATAATCTGTCTATTACCATTCTTTAAAATTACTTTATTAGAATTATCGGTTTGAACTAATTCTGCTTGTTTGGCAATATATGTAGCAGGACTATCTTTATTTCTTTCATCGTAGACAAAAACATATTCGTAATTATTTTTATCTATTATTTTTTCAACATATATAGTTATGTCTTGAAAAAGATTTGAAAAATTTCCTTCTTTAAATGCTATACGAGCGATATCTTCTCTAAGATTTTTTTGATTTTCTTTAAATACAGATTTACTTAAAGGACTAAAGTATANATTTAAAAGCAAATTAAAAAAAATAATGATCAATGAAAGAAATATTGCAGGTTTTAATATTTGCAATTTACTAAATCCAGAAGATTTGATTATTAATAATTCATTATCATTTGAAAGTNTGTTGTAAACAAAAATACAGGCTAAAGTTAAAGTTATAGGTGTTAGAGAAGGTATAANAGTAGGCAATAGCAAAGAAGTCATTTTTATAAAATCTTTAAAATCCAAGCCATTTGNAGTTACATATTCAATAAATTTTAAAGATAGTATNAGCCATATTAAACTTATGAAAAAAATTGTTATATATATAAANTANGATCCTATTTGTTTAAAAATATAATTGGATAATATTGACATAGTAACTATATTAATTTGTATTTTATGATTGTAAATTTTATCAACAAAAAATTTTCACCAAATTTTAAAATTTTTTTTATTAATAAAGATAAAAAAAATTTAAATTATCATAATATTTCTTCTAATTCAGAAATAAAAAAAAACATCTTAAATAGTTTATCAAAAAGAAATTTTAAAGGTAGT
>PARY01000001.1 GCA_002711715.1 Pelagibacteraceae bacterium
AAATCTGCCATCTGAAAAAAATTCTTTATCAACTCCAGTATTATCAAACCCGGACATAGGCCCAACATCTAACCCTAAAGCTCTTGCAGCTAAGATAAAATAACCTCCTTGCAGAGTAGAATTCCTGAATGCAGTTGTTTCCGCCTTAGATGGTGGATTAGATAAAACTTTTTTCATATTTAGGTTATGAGGGAATAATTTAGGTAAATGTTCATAAAACTTACTGTCATAAGCTATTATTGCAACAATTGGTGCGGTCATACATTTTTCAACATTTCCGTCGCTAAGATGGGATTGTATTCTTTCTTTAGATTCTTTTGATTTTAAAAAAATTATTCTCATTGGCTCAGAATTAGCACTGGTCGGACAATTTTTTACTAAATCATATAAATTTTCTAAAATTTTTTTATCAATATTTTTGTTTTTCCAATTATTATGACTTCTCGCTTTTAGAAATAACTTATCTAAAAAATCTTGGCTCATAGTGAAATATTAAAATACTTATTTAAAAAAATAGTATATACCCAATAACAAAGCCCTGTTGATATAATAGCAATTAACATGGACCCAGCAAAATTAAGGTTTAATTTTAATAAAACCGGAAAGAATATAAAAAAAGTTAATGATGGAACTATCATTAATAAAGTATTATTCGTTAAATCTGAAACTTGTTTAATATCCTTTGTATCCCAATAAAGCCAAACTAATGTTAACACAGTAATAAGTGGCATTGAAACAATTAAACCAGCTAGCAATGAAGATCTTTTNGCAACTTCNGCTGCACAAACAATTACTANTGCGGTAATTAAAACTTTTAAAATGCTAAAAAACATAATAATTNTAGATANAAAAAAATTCTAACAATATTCCTTATACAATAAACTATATTTTTTAATTAATATTTCNAATAAAAATAAACTNGNTTCAGATTTATAGACAATTTTATTGATAGTGATTATAATTTCTTCATGGGATTATTACTATATTATCCAACACCTGTTTACGAAAAAGACGACGCGATGCCAGAAGATTTTAATCAAAGACTAGAAAAAAAGATAATTGATTATTCAAAATCTAATGAAGAAGCCAAAAACTGGAGCAAACAATTTTACGGGGATGGTTTTACAAGCTACGGTAGTGATCAAAGATTACATGAAAAAGAAGAGGTTTTTAGTGAATTAGCTAAAGGATTATTACCACATGTAAAAGAATTTCTAACACACATTAAGGCAATTCCACCAACAACAATAAAATGTTATGATATGTGGTGCACTATTAATAGACCTAAAACTGGNCACCCAAGACACATTCATCCTTTAAGTGCCGTAAGCGGNACATATTATGTTAATGCTGATAAAGATAGAGGGTGTTTAAATATTCATGATCCATATGATAATAGAGCTATGGGAATAATGTTTGAGCCTGACTCACCGCTTGCTCTTGATACTTATACGCTCGAGGTAAAGAGTAAAAAAGTAATTCTGTTTCCTGGATGGGTTTCTCATTCGGTTCAACAAAATTCAAGTAATAAAGATAGAATTGGTGTTAGTTTTAATTATAGAGTTTTTTATGATAATCCAGGCGCAGGCGCTCCTNTTTTAATCCCTTAATTTATTTATATTCATTCCACATTGGGTTTTTTATTTTTTTTATAAACTCTTTATGTTTTTTTTCCTCAAGATTTGATAAAACAAATTTTCTATCTTTTAAAATTTTTTTTTCAAAAATTTGTTCTTTTTGTTCTTTTTTTTCTTTTTTTGAATTTAAAATTAAATTAGGTTGTTGGCCTCCTTTTAATTCTAAATAAACTTTTGCTAATAATTTTGAATCTATCAAAGCACCGTGTTTTTTTCTTATTGATAAATCAATATCAAACCTTCTACACAAGGCATCTAAATTAGCAGGAGAAGTTGGAAATTTTTTTTTAGCAAGAACTAAAGTATCAACAACTGGATTTTTTAATATATTAAAATTATTTNATTTTAATTCATGGTTTAAAAAAGGTATATCAAAATATAATCCGTTATGTGCAACAATAGGAGAATTTTTTATAAATTCTAAAAAAACAGGAACTATTTCTCTAAAAAGTTTTTTATCTTTTAAAAAATCATCTGATATACCATGTTTTTCTCTTGCGCTTGCACTACTTTCTTTTTGAGGGTTAATATATGTATGGTAGGTTTTTTCTGTCGGTAGAAAATTTGAAAGTTCCAGNCAAGCTATTTCAATTATTTTATGGCCCTCTTTAAACTCCAAGCCAGTCGTTTCTATATCTAAAACAACTTGTCTCATAGATAAATTTAAAAATTAATAATTAAAAATATTATTGAAAGATTTTTGAACAGACTTTGTTAAGTCTTCAGTTAAACCGATTTTATCAGAAACTCTTGTACCTTTTGTTATTTGAACTTCAGCCCAAGTTAAAGTACCGTAATAGATGTTAGTAAAAACTTTTCCTACAATAGCTACTTGGATATGTTCGTCATTAATTGGGTCATTTGTTATTAAATTACTATCATTTTTAATTATTTCTAAAGACGCAACATCAATATTTTCTATTGTTTCATTTTCAAAAATTATTTCTTCTTTATAAGTTTGATTTCTTCTTAAATCATTTTTACTAAAACTACGTATTGTTTGATATTTAACAGGTTTATTTTCAACAATAGATATATTTTTTTCTGCACAATATTTTTTTTCTTTTAACGCTCTTGTTAATCTACAATCTTTACCCGACATCATAGATACAACATGATCNCTATTTGTTTTACCTGTAGTAGAATAAGTTAAAATATTAGAACCTAACGATGCTATAGTGTACCCTGTACAACTNCNCATCAATAAAAGTAATAAAGCACCAATTAATAATTTCATTTGCATTTAATTAAATAAAAAACTATCCCGATACGAAGAGTTTAACAAAAAAATGTGGCTAGATCTAGGCAAAAAATCCCGATCTACTAGCTTTTTTTTATTTTCTTGTGGATAAGTCTCAAAAAGTTGTTTATAAAGCTGTTGATATTATTCTATTCAGTATTTCTTTTAAAATTTTCCTTGTCTTATTTTTTGTCCCGTTATTATTTATTATATAATCTGCATATTTTTTTTTTTTATTGGCTATTTGGTTAGCCATAATTTTCTTCAATAATTGTGGTGTCATGTTTTTTCTTTTCATAACCCTTTGATGTTGAATTTTTTTATTTGTATTCATTAAAATAATACAATCATAATTTTTTTTGCTTTTTTTTTCAAAGATTATTGGTATTTCCATAACAATTATTTTTTTTTTTTTATTTTTATTTAAAAAATTTTTTTTTTTTTGCTTCACTAAAGGATGTATAATTTTTTCTAGGAAATTTAATTTTTTTTTATCACTAAAAACAATTAAAGCTAATTTATTTTTATCTATTTTTTTTCTCAAAAATGCACTAGGAAATTTTTTATAAATTTTGTCCTTTACAATCTTCTTTTCAAGAATTTTTTTTACTTCTTCATCAGCAGAAAATACGGTAATTTTTTTTTCTCTAAAAAAATTTAATGCTAATGTTTTTCCGCTTCCAATTATTCCTGTAATTCCGATAAGAATCATTTAATTTCTTTCTCAAGAATTTTTTTTAATTTTTCTGTTATTTTTGGTGTTTTATTTAACCAATAAAAAAATGATTTCTGTGCTTGGTATATCAACATATCTAAACCATTTGTATTTTTTATACCCCTTTTATTTGATTCCTTTATTAATTTCGTTTCTAAAGGATTGTATATTAAATCAAAAACAGCTGCGTCTCTTCTTAAATCTTTAATATCTATGTTTAAATTAGGAAAATTTTTCATTCCCATTGGTGTGGTGTTTATTAAAAGGTTTGTTTTTTTTATATTGTTTTTTATTTTTTTTAAATTTTCGCAATTTATTTTTGTTTGTAATTTACTTGAATGTTTTTTTAGAAGATCTTTTTTTATTATTTCAGCGTTTTTCTTTGTTCTATTATAAATAATTATTTTTTTATAATTCATTTGAATTAAAACATATACAATTGCCCTTGCTGCTCCCCCGCTTCCTATCACTATTGCTATTTCTTTTCTTTTGTTTTTAACTAACTTTAAAATAGATTTTTTAAATCCATATACGTCAGTATTTTTTCCTTTTACATGCCCTTTTTTTGAAAATATTAAAACATTAGCTGCTCCTATAATATCTACAATTTTATTCTTACTGTTTATATATTTTAGGACTTCTTCTTTAAGTGGTATCGTTAAATTTAATCCTTTATATCCTTTATTGCTTAAATTTTTGATAGTTTTTTCTAAATTTTTTATTGGAGTTTTTATAGCAGTATACTTTCCATTAATCTTCATTTCTTTTAACCAATAATTATGTATTTTGGGAGACAAAGAGTGTTTTATTGGATATCCTAATATAGCTATTTTATACATTTTCAAATCAAAAAATTTTTTTTTTGTAAAAATCTTAATAAAGGCAACAAAGGTAATCCTAGTATTGTAAAATAACTTCCCTTTATTTTTTCAAAAAGAGTTATTCCAGAACCTTCGACTTGATATAGGCCAGATGTTTTTATGTTTGTTAATTTTAATTTATTTATGTATTTCATAATTTCCATATTTGTTAATTTTCTTATTTTTAATTTAGCTTCATCATTATAACTCCAGATTTTTCTTCCATTTTTAAAAATATAAAGACTTGAATAAATTTTATGTTCCTTCCCATTTAATTTCTTTAATAATTTTTTTGCATCTTCNTTTGTTTTTGGTTTTGACAAAAATTTTTTTTTATAAATTAAACACGTGTCAACTCCGAGAACAAAATAAGAAGAATATTTTAAAGATGTTACAAGTGATTTTTGTTTAGCTAATTTTTGACAAATTTTTTCTGGTTTTTTAATTTTCTTTAATTTTTTTTTTTCTTCTTCTTCATTAATTAAAGGATTTTTATATATAAATTTAATTCCAGCATTACTTAATATTTTTTTTCTTGTTGGGCTTGTTGTTGCTAGTAGCAGTTTTTTCATATTTCTTGTTATTAAATTTGTTAGTAGATTGTGAATTTTGACATCTTATCAACCTATATTAAAAAACAATTTTTTTTTTTTGGATAAATCTTATTTTACCAACAGAGTTTAAACATGTAACTATCTTTTTCCACATATGTTAAATACATGTATAAAATTACATATACACATTGTTAATATTTTTTTTCTTTCTTTTTTTTTATATAAATATCATTTTTTTTCTTTTTAACCACAAAGCACTAACACCTTTAGTTTTTTCTTTATATAATCTTAATAATTTTTTATCATCGATATTAACTCGACATCAACATCAACAACCATAGATATATAATAGTAGTAGTAGAAGTAAGTAAATGATTTTAATAAATGTACTAAAAAAAAAAAAGGAAAAATGTACGCCAATATGGATAATGAGACAAGCGGGCAGATATCTTCCAGAATTTAGAAAAATAAAAAAGAAAGCAAAAGGGTTTATAAATATGATTTATACGCCAAAAATAGCCGCAGAAATAACATTACAACCAATAAGAAGGTTTGGATTGGATGCAGCTATAATTTTTTCTGATATTCTTATTATTCCAGATGCTTTAGGACAAGAACTAACATACAAAGAAGGAAAAGGACCAAAATTAAAGGAAATGACAATAGACGAAATGCTTTTGACGTTTCCAACAGCTAAAAGCAATAAAAAACTAGACTTAGTGTATAAAGCTATACAAGAGACCAAAAAAAAGTTAAGCAGCAAAACAGCACTAATTGGCTTTGTTGGTGCTCCANTAACTATAAGTTTTTTTATGCTTGATAGTAAAAAGAAAAAAGAATATAAAAAAATATTATCTTTTCTAAAAAAAAATAGAAAAAAAGCAAAAGCCTTATTTAATATTTTGGAGAAAGAAATANTTAATCATTCTTTAGGACAAATAAGGGCAGGAGCAGAAGTAATACAAATCTTTGATACTTGGGCAAACATTGCAAAAGGTAAAGATCTNAAGAATTTTTCAATAGATCCTATTAAAAGAATATGTAGCAAAATAAAAAAAAAAAACAAAAAAAATGTTTATCATAGTTTTTCCGAGAAACGTGGGAAAGGAATATATTAATTATATTTATAAAGACATCGATTGTATTAGTGTGGGAGAGGATATAACGAAAAAAGAAATTATTAAAATACAAAAAAAAAAAATAATTCAAGGAAACCTCTCGCCAAAAACTCTTTTTAATGGAGGAAAAAAATTAGAAATAGAAACAAAAAGAATATTAAATAAATTTTCAAAAAAATCGTTTATTTTTAATTTATCACACGGAATAATGCCGGGAACTCCTGTAAGAAACGTTAAAAAGGTAATTGAAATAGTAAGGAAAAAAAAATGAAATACGAAGGAGAAAAAAATTATAAACACGGCATGAAAGAAAAAATAGGAATATTAATTACGAATCTTGGTACTCCGGACAAACCAAACAAAGAAGCTTTAAAAATATATCTAAAAGAATTTTTATCTGATCCTAGAGTTATAGAGGTTCCTAAATTAATATGGCAAATAATTCTTAGATTAATAATATTAAATCTACGCCCACAAAAAGTAGCAAAACTATACAAATCTATTTGGAAAAAAGAAGGNGGCCCCCTTTTATTAATGTTAGAAAAACAAAAAAAAGGAATACAAAAAATNTTAAAAAAAAAAAAAAAAAATTTAGAAATTGAAATAGGAATGAGATACGGGAACCCAAGCATTAAACTTGGTCTTGAAAAATTAATGAGAAANGGGTGTAGAAAAATTTTAGTTTTACCTCTTTATCCACAATATTGTGCCGCAACAACAGGCAGCACTTTCGATAAAGTAACAGAAANATTAAGACAACGCAGGTGGATTCCCGAAATGAGGTTTGTAAACAATTATTTTGAAGAACCTATGTATATAGAATGTTTAGTAAAAAGTATTAAAGAAAGTTGGAAAAAATTTGGAAGAACACAAAAACTGATTTTTAGTTACCACGGAGTGCCAAAAAAATATTTACTAAAAGGAGATCCTTATTATTGTTTTTGTCAAAAAACTACGAGACTTGTTGCGGAAAGAATGAAATTAAAAAAAGAAGACTATATAACCACCTTCCAATCTAGATTTGGCCCCGGTGAGTGGTTACAACCATATACAGATAAAACTTTGGCAGAATTTCCTAAAAAAGGAATAAAAAAAATACATATTGTATCTCCAGGATTTAGCTCAGATTGTTTAGAAACTATAGAAGAACTTGAAGTAGAAAACAAAAAAAATTTCCTTTTTTCAGGAGGCGAAAAATATAATTATATTAAATGTTTGAACGATAACCCACAACATTTAAAAATGTTAGGATTTCTTATTTTAAATCATATAAAAGGATGGTTAGAAAATAAAAAGTAAATGCAAAATTTTAATGATTTTTTAATAAACAACTATTNATTAATAAAAGCTTTTCATGTTATTTCAATAATAGCTTGGATGGCTGCTATATTGTATTTACCAAGACTTTTTGTGTATCACACAACTGTAAAAAAAAAAATCAGAATCATCAGAAATGTTAAAAATTATGGAGTATAGATTGCAAAAATTTATTATGAATCCTGCAATGGTATTAACAATCTTTTTTGGTTTTCTTTTGTTAAAAACTGATGGAATTATAAATTGGGGTGAAAACTGGCTATATTTTAAACTTTTTGCAGTTTTTTTAATGTTAATAGTACACCATCTACTATCAAAATATAGAATAGATTTTTATATGGATAATAATAAACGCTCAAANAAATTTTATAAAATACTTAATGAANTNCCAACGGTATTATTAATAATTATAATTTTGCTTGTTTATTTAAAACCTTTTTAAGTATTGACATTATAAAAATTACCTACTATATAATAATTTCTAGCGATTAAATCATATTAACAATCACGAATTTGAATCTTANTTACATAAATAAAACTCATTGGCAAACGATAAAGTAAACTTACACCAATTAAAAGCAATGCCACCNCACGAACTTTTAGCATATGCAGAAAAAGTAGGAGTTGANAACCCTAGTGCANTAAANAAGCAAAATATGCTTTTTGCTATTTTAAAATCTTTNGCTGAAAAAAATATTNTAATAGAAGGNGGTGGNGTTTTAGAAACCCTNCAAGATGGTTTTGGATTTCTNAGATCTCCTGAATCTAATTATTTACCTGGACCAGATGATATTTATGTTAGCCCAAGCCAAGTACGTAAATTTAATTTAAGAACAGGAGATAATGTTGAAGGAGAAATTAGGTCTCCTAAAGATTCCGAAAGATATTTTGCTCTTTTAAAAGTAAATACAACTAATGATGTGGATCCAGAAAAAACACGCCATATAATCAATTTTGAAAATTTAACTCCATTATATCCAGAAGAAAAATTAACTTTAGAAATTGAAAATAGTAAAGCTAAAGATTTAACTCCTAGAGTAATTGATGTTATAGCTCCAATTGGTAAAGGACAAAGAGCCATGATAGTTTCTCCACCAAAAGCAGGAAAGACAGTAATGCTTCAAAATATTGCAAATTCAATTACAGAAAACCACCCAAAGGCAATAGTAATTGTTTTACTTATCGATGAAAGACCAGAAGAAGTTACAGATATGCAAAGAAATGTCAAAGGAGAGGTTGTCAGTTCTACTTTTGACGAACCAGCGTCACGACATGTTCAAGTTGCAGATATGGTAATATCTAAAGCAAAAAGACTTGTAGAAAATGNAAAAGATGTTGTAATTCTTTTAGATTCTATCACTAGGATGGCAAGGGCTTATAATACAGTTATTCCAAGTTCAGGAAAGGTTTTAACAGGGGGAGTTGATTCTAATGCTTTGCAAAGACCTAAAAGATTTTTTGGTGCAGCTAGAAATATAGAAAAAGGTGGATCACTAACAATAATTGCAACAGCGCTAGTNGATACAGGGTCAAGAATGGACGAAGTAATTTTTGAGGAATTTAANGGNACTGGNAANNNNGAAANNNTANTNGATAGAAAANTNNNNGANAAAAGAANTTNTCCAGCNATNGANATANCAAAATCNGGAACNAGAANAGAAGAATTATTAGTAGATGGGCCTATGTTACAAAAAATGCATATTTTAAGAAGAATTCTTTTACCAATGGGAACAAGTGACGCTATGGATTTTTTACTAGAAAAATTAAAAGCAACAAAGAGCAACGCGGAGTTTTTTACATCAATGGGAACCAATGGCAATGGATCCAATAATCAATGATTGATAAAAACCAAAGTAAAGATATAAAACCAATAACAAAAAAAATAGAGTCCGAAGTAAAAGTAATTTGTTGTTCAGGAGGAGATGAATTTACAGGGCACCCCGCNGTTTATTACAATTTTGATAGTAAAAAGCAAATTACATGTCAATATTGTGGTACTATATATTTGAAATCTGGATAGAAAAAAAAAAACTTTTTTAAATTAACAGATATAATTAATTCAAATTAGAAAAGAAAATTGAAACTAAAACANCATAACAGATATCCGTATTCATCAATAATTAGTAGAAAAAAATTTTCCTGGCCGAAAAAAAAAAAATTAGCTTTTTATATTGCTATGAATATTGAAAGATTTTCATTTGGTGAAGGAAAAATTCACACCCCATCTTATACTACCCCCCAGCCTGATGTAAGGAATTACGGATGGACCGCGTATGGATTAAGAGTGGGTATTTGGAGATTTTTTGATTTAGTTGATAAACTTAAATTACCTGCTTGTCATTTAGTAAATTCATCAGTATATGATCATGGATTAGAAATAATAAAAAAAATTAGAAAAAGAAAAGATGAAATTATAGGACATGGAAGAACTAATGCAGAAAGTCAAGGTGAACTATCATTAGAAAAAGAAAGAGAACTGATAATAGAAGCAACAGAAACAATAAAAAAAAATGAAGGAAAACAGCCTAAAGGGTGGATGGGTCCATGGATTTCAGAAAGCCACCACACTCCAGATCTTCTTCAAGAAAATGGGTATAAATATTTAATGGATTGGCCTATGGATGATCAACCTATTTGGATGAAAACCAAAAAAGGTGAAATCTTGACAATCCCATATCCGGTTGAAATAAACGATGCACCCGCAATGCTTTATCGACATCATACCCCAGAGCAATTTGCTAAGATGTTTATGGATCAACTAGATGTTTTATTAGAAGAGTCAGAAAAATATCCAATAGTGTGTGGNCTCTCCTTACACACTTTTATAGTCGGACAACCTTTTAGATTTAAATATTTAAAAAAAATGCTTGAATATGTAAAGAACCACAAAAAAAAGAAAAACATATGGTTTACAAGACCTGGAGAAATATCAGATTATGTTTACAAAAAGAAAATCAATAAAACAAATTGAAGAAGGAAAAGACCTTGCACCAAAATTTGATAAAACTGGTTTAATACCAGTTATCACTACTGATTACAAAAATGGAAACGTTTTAATGCATGGATATATGAATAGACAAGCTCTAAAAAAAACAATAGAAACAGGCGAAGTTTATTATTGGAGCAGGTCAAGAAAAACAATTTGGCATAAAGGCGCCACCAGTGGCTTTATCCAAAAAGTTAAAGAAATTAGAATTGATGATGATCAAGATGCTATTTGGGTTAAAGTTTTAACCAAAGCAAGTTGTCATGTAGGTTATAAATCTTGTTTTTATAGATCAATACCTATTAAAAAAAATAAAATTAAAATGATTTTTAAAGAAAAAAAAAAAACTTTTAATCCAAAAAAAATATACAAAGGACTTCCTAATCCAACAAAAATTTGATTAATTTTTAGAAAAAAAAGCCCTTTATAAAACACAAAGGGCTTATTTTTTAGACTTCAGCGCAAGCGTAACTGTTGATTTCGAGCCCAACTGCTACTTCTGCGACTTTAGGTGTATACCAAGTCATATTATTCCTCCACTGATGCTTATAATTTAGTTTTTGAATGTGGCATAAATTAGGTATAAGGGACAAGATTTTCGATTACTCTCTTAGATAAAATCAATTATAAAAATTTACTAAATTATGTACTATTCGCATTTATTATGAATAACATTTACCACACCGTTGTAATTGGAGGCGGATGTTTAGGTGTCGCTTCAGCTATATCGTTAGCTAGAAAACTTGATTCAAATAAAAATACTGAAAATGTTTGTATTTTAGAAAAAAACGTATTAGCCGGAGGCATTAGTTCACGTCATAGTGGCATTATTCGTTCAGCAAACGCATCAATACAGGCAGCAACTTTTGCAGAGGAAGCAAACGATATGTGGAGAAATATTTATCAATACTGGGGAGTTGATATTAAACCAGAGGAAACAGGTGCAATATGGATAGCTAAAAATGATAAAAAAGAATCAGTAAAAACATGGATAGATTTAGAAAAAAATCTAAAAAAAGCTAATATTGATTTTACTAAAATTACTTCTAAAGAAATTAAATCATTAACTAATAATTTAATTAGAATTGATGAAAAAAAAGAAATATATTTTCATGAACCAAATGCCATGCTATTTGATCCACTTAAAGTTAGAAATGTAATGTATTCAGCACTAGAAATTAATAATGTGAAATTAAAAGAAAACACTAGGGTAATAGATTTTGAATTACAATCTGGAAACAAAATAAAAAAAATTAGAACAAACCACGGAACTATTTTTGCAGAAAATATTATAAATGCTGCAGGTGGCTGGTCACCACAAATATTTGATAGTATAGGTATTAAAATACCGGTAAGTTTACAACCAGTTTATGTTTCCAATTGGTTGATAAGTAAAAAAAAGTTACCTAAAAATTTCCCTATAATTGCAGATTATATAAATTTGTCATATTTTAGAACCTGGAGAGACGGAGAATTACATATTCATCAACCAAGAGACAGGTCACCTGCCGCCATAGCCAGAAGTTTTGCAGAAGAACCTACTTCTATGAAAGGAGCAGATGTTTTTTTTGATTCTTCAAATTATACAGCATCTTACTCAGAAACTAATAAATATGCAGAAATGATAAGAGATAGATTTCCACATGTAGCGCCATATGTATTTAATGGAGGATATATAACTTTTTTTGATATAACACCTGATTTAAAATTTATTTTAGGAAATGATAAAAATATTTCCAACCTTTATCATTGTTTAGGGGCGGGGCAGGCATTTAAGTATGCGCCTATATTTGGAGAGATATTATCTGATTTAGTTCTTAAGAAAAAATCTAAAATTAAAAATTTTAACTTAGAGGAGTTTTCTATAAAAAGATTTTATAAACCTGAAATGAAAAAGTTTTGGAATGCTGTTCAGGGATCTCAAAATACTTTAAAAGTTAGAGAACAATCAACAGTGTAATTATTTGATATTGTTTTTTTTATTTTTTTTTATCTAAATCTTCAAAATCTGCCTCAATTATCTTTTCCTTTTTTTCTGTCTTTTTTTTTGTAATTATTAAATAAAGTAGTAGAACGATAATTAACAAAGAAAAGATAATTATTAATGATTTCATATTTAATTACTAATTCTCCATTTAGTTTTTGTTGGAGAATCTTCTAAAATAATACCATCTAACGATAATTTATTTCTTATTTTATCAGCCGCATCAAAATTTTTTTCATTTCTTGCTTTATCTCTGTCGTTTATTAATTTTTCTATTTTTTTTTGGTCTATATTTTTTATTTTTTTTCTTTGATTTAACCATTCTGTTTTTGTTAGCTGTAATATTCCTAAATAATTTGCTGCGGATTTTAACTGAACTTTTCCATTTTTATTTTTTGATAATTCATACAATTCTTTTAATGCTTCGGGTGTATTTAAATCATTTAAAAGTGCATCGAAAAATTTTTTTGGGGGCTCGACATTATTAAAATTTGTTTCGTCGCCAATTATATCATAAAGATTTTCTAAATTTTTGTTAGCTTGAACTAATAGATTTTCATTCCAATTTAAAGGTTGCTTGTAATGAGCCGTGAGCATGGCAAGTCTAATCGCTTCACCAGTAAAATTTTTTAATATGTCATTAATTAAGATAATATTACCTACTGACTTTGACATTTTCTCTTTATCCATAGAAACAAAGCCATTATGAATCCAATATTTGCTTAGAGGTTTTCCATTATGTGCGCAATTACTCTGCGCAATTTCATTTTCATGATGAGGGAAAATTAAATCATTACCTCCTAGATGAATATCAATAGTTTCACCTAAGTACGCTTCGATCATACTAGAACATTCAATATGCCAGCCCGGTCTACCTCTGCCCCACGGGCTATCCCAACCCGGCTGATCTTTTTTTGATGGTTTCCATAAAACAAAATCCATAGGATTTTTTTTATAAGGAGCTACTTCAACTCTAGCTCCCTCTATCATTTCATCTTTTTTTCTTTTAGATAAAATTCCGTAATCTTTAAATGATGGAACATGAAATAAAATATGATTTTCTGCTTCATAAGCATTTTTTTTTTCTAAAAGAGAAGAAATCATTTTTATAATTGAATGTATATTTTGAGTAACTGTGGGCTCTATGTCAGGTGGTAGAACATTTAAAGCACGCATGTTTTCTTGATAGATTTTTGTATACTTTAAAGAAATTATTTCAATTGAAACTTTTTCTTCTTTAGCTTTGTCATTAATTTTGTCATCAATATCAGTAATATTTCTTACATAAATAACTTTTTTAAAAAAATTTCTTAGAATTCTAATTAAAATATCAGCAATAATAGCGGGCCTGGCATTCCCTATATGAGGATGATTGTAAACAGTTGGCCCACAGGCATAAACTTTTACCGTATCCATGAGAGGTTTAAAAGACTCTATTTTTTTTGATAAAGTATTAAATATTTTTAAATTCATTTATTTTTTATATCTTATAATAAATTATGAAAAAACTTCTTACTATTTTATTTTTACTTTTTTTAATTAGTTGCGAAACTGTCCCTGTAAGTGAACGTAAACAATTAATACTTTTACCAGATAGTTATATAAATAAACAAAGCGCANAGGCCTACCAACAATTTTTAAGTAAGGCTAATGTTGTATCTAAAAGTAATTNACAAAATCAAGANTTGCAGGTTATNGCTAAAAATATAGAAAAAGCAATTCATCAATATTTTATTTTNGAAAATAAACCAGATCCAACAAAAAAAATTAATTGGGAAGTAAATTTAGTTAAAGAAGAGCAAGTTAATGCTTGGGCTATGCCAGGAGGAAAAATTACATTTTATACTAAGATTTTAGAGATTGCAGAAAATAAAGATGGGATTGCCGCAATAATGGCACATGAGATGGCTCATGTAATCGGTCGACATGGTAATGAAAGGATGAGTCAGGCCTTATTATTAGATGTTGCAACCACTGTAGCACAAACCGCAACCGGTACAGCCCTTCAAGGAGGAGCTAAAACAGCTTATAATTTATTAAGTACATACGGAATATTTCTTCCTTTTGGAAGAAAACAAGAAGCTGAATCAGATTATTTAGGTTTAGTTTTCATGACCATAGCAGGCTATGATCCTGACGAAACAATTAAATTGTGGGAAAGAATGGGGGCACATGCAAAAAAAAAGGGAGGATCACCTCCTCAATTTATGAGCACACATCCTTCGAGTAAAAATAGAATTGAAAATTTTAAAAAATGGATTCCAGAAGTAAAAAGTAAATATTTATTATCTCAACATAATTATTTTTTTAAAGAATAATTAAAAAAGAGATTTTTTTTCTTGTTTTTGAGCTCTTTCATTAATTCTATCATGAACATTCATGTTTTTTCTTCGACCTCTCTTTCTTATGATATGAATATAAATAATTAAATTAATAACAATTAATCCTGCTGCTAAATAGTATTTAGTATTTTGATCTAAATCGGTTGGATATAAAAATTGAANTATATATTGTTCTACAAAACTAGATCTATAGCTAGCCCCACCACCAAGTTCACTTAACCAATTTTCAAGNGGTGTTAATGGACAGATAGAACCACTTAATTCAATCCAAAATCCCCAAAAGACAGCAGGTAAATGTAAATAAGGACAGTTACGCCATAAATAATAAATTAATCCACCAAAAACAACAAAGAAAACAAAAGCAAAGTGAAGACAAACAACTATGTCTGCTAAAATTGAAAACATATTATTTTTATAACAAAGAAAGAAGTTATTTACTATTAGATTATGTTAATCTTCAATTTCTAACGCACCAGAAGGACATAATCCTACAACACGTTTTATNTCATCNTCTGTCGAACCACTTTCATCAATAACNAATTTTTCGTCCACTACTTTAAAAACATTTGGAAGATTTTTTACACATTCACCAGCGTGTATACATATTTTGTCATTCCATTTTACTTTCATTTTGGTCTCCTTAAATTTATTATTTATATTATTTAAATTAAGTTATGTGATAGAATTGTCAAAAANAAAATCTTAAATCGTGAGAATGGTTATCAAAAAAAAATTAACACCCGAGCAATATAATATTTGTAGAGAAAAAGGAACCGAAGCACCTTTTAGTGGCGAATACTGGAATTTAAAAGATAAAGGAATTTATAAATGTATTTGTTGTGAAACTGAACTTTTTTCATCTGATACAAAATTTGATTCAGGAACTGGATGGCCTAGTTTTTTTATGTNAATTAAAAAAAATAATATTAAAGAAATAAAAGATTTATCAAACAACATGGAAAGAACAGAAGTAATATGCTCAAATTGTGACGCACATTTNGGACATGTTTTTTCTGATGGGCCTAAACCTACAGNGCTTCGTTATTGTATTAATTCTGCTTCACTTAATTTTAAAAAGGTTGATGAAAAATAAAGGATTAGTTGTTTTATCAGGCGGCCAGGATTCTACAACTACGGCTTTAATTGCCAGAAAAGAATGTAAAGAGTTGCATGGTATTACTTTTGATTATGGTCAAAAGCATAAAATTGAAATTAAATCTGCTATAAAAATAGCTAAATTATTAAAATTTAAAACTTATGAAACAATAAAGATTCCTTATATTTTAAAAAGCACATCGCCTTTGGTGAACAAAAGAAAAAAACTAGAAAAATATAATTCACCAAAAGAAATTCCAAAAGGAATCGAGCCTACATTTATACCTTCAAGAAATATACTGTTTTTAACAATAGCTAGTAACAGAGCAGTTTTACACGGCTGTAAAATAATTTATGCAGGAGTATGTGAAGAGGATTACGGCGGATACCCAGATTGTAGAAAAATTTTTATTGATAGTATGCAAAAATCTATAGGATTNGGAATATCAGGATTAGTTAAATATATTAAAATCAAAACACCTTTGATGAAATTAACAAAAAAANAAAGTGTTAAAATTGCTGTAAAAAATTCTAAAAGTATGGAAGAATTTAATAAAATTTTTAGAGAAACACACACTTGTTATGATGGAATAAAAGGAGGTTGTGGAAAATGTCATGCATGTGTTTTAAGAGATAGGGGTTTTAAAGAAGCAGGTATTACTGATCCTATTTGGTCATTAAGAAAATAGATTTATGTATAATGTAAAAGAAATATATTATACCTTCCAGGGAGAAGGAGCNTACACAGGAAGACCCAGTGTATTCTGCAGATTTTCCGGATGTAATTTATGGTCAGGTAGAGAAAAAGATAGAAAAAAAGCAGAATGTAATTTTTGTGATACAGATTTTNTTGGAACGAATGGAATAAACGGCGGAAAGTTTTTTAATGAGAAAGAATTGGGAAAAAAAATAATTTCTTTATGGAAAAATAAAGATAATAAAAATAAACCTTACGTTGTATTTACAGGGGGAGAACCATTATTGCAATTAGACAAAAAATTAGTTAATTTTTTAAAATTATCAAATTTTGAAATAGGTATTGAAACTAATGGAACAAGGAATTTGCCTTGTAAAGTTGATTGGGTTTGTGTAAGTCCTAAACATGAAAATGATTTTGTTTTAAAAAAAGGGGATGAACTAAAATTAATTTTTCCTCAAAAAAATATAAATCCTAAAAGTTTAGAAAATTTAAATTTTAAATATTTTTTCTTACAACCAATGGATGGCCCGAATTTAAAAAATAATATAAAGAAAACGTACGATTTTTGTGATAAAAATAAAAAATGGAATGTTAGTTTACAAATTCATAAAATAGTAGGTATGCAATGACAGATATATTTGAAATTACAAAGCAATTTACATTTGAAGCTGCNCATTATTTTCCAAATATGCCAGAAGGACATATTTATAAAAAAATCCACGGACATTCATTTGTTGTAGAGGTTACTTTTTATGGAAAAAAAAATAAAATAAATCAATGGGTTACAGATTTTGATGAATTATCTAAGTCTTTAAATGAAATAAAAAAAAAATTGGATCATAAATGTATAAACGATATTAAAGAAATAGGAATACCTTCGTTGGAAAACATTTCTTCCTGGATTGGAAAACAATTAAAAAAAAAATATTCTAATGTTCGTTCAATAAAATTAAGCAGACCTTCGTGTGGTGAATATTGTCTTTATAAAATTAAATAATTGTTATTCAAGAATATTTCTCAATTTCTTTCTTTTTTTAAACATTTCATTTTTTGTTAAAAATTTGTCTTTATTTTTATCAATTTCTAAAAAGAATTTTTGATTTCTAGATTCAAATTCATTTTGTGTAATAACTTTATCATTATTTAGATCCAACCGATCAAACCTTTTTTGCCTGATTTGTTGAAATTCATAATAACTTATTTTTTTGTCACTATTTAAATCAATTTTTTTAAATCCTTTTTTCTCTTTTTCAGTTCCATAATCAGCGTCAACGATATTTNTATTTAACAATAGGAAAGCCAAAAAAATAAAAAAAGAATATAATAATTTAAATTTGTTCATAATATTTAAAAGATGTTTAATATTTCTATAATTATTCCGACTTATAATAGAAAATTATTTTTAATAAATGCAATTGACAGTGTTTTTAATCAAACTTATCAAAATTTAGAATTAATCATTATTGATGATGGTTCAAGTGATAAAAGTATAGAATATATAAAAAAAAAATATCCTAGTATAAAAATATATAAACAATCTAATAAAGGAGTTAGCTCAGCAAGAAATAAAGGGATAAAAATATCGTCTAACAATTGGATAGCTTTTCTAGATTCAGATGATAGATGGCATCCAAAAAAATTAGAAAAGCAAATAAATTATTTACTTAGAAATCCTAAATATAAAATTTGTCATACTGATGAAATTTGGATAAGAAAAGGTATTAGAATTAATCAACATAAAAAACATAAAAAATACGGAGGTTTTATTTTTGATAAATGTTTAAATTTATGCCGAATATCTCCATCAAGTGTAATTATTCATAAAGATGTTTTTAATAAGATAGGTTTATTTGATGAAAAACTTCCTGTTTGTGAGGATTATGATCTTTGGTTAAGAATTACAGCAAAATTTCCAATTTTATATTTAAATGAAAAACTTACTATAAAATATGGCGGGCATTTAAATCAATTGTCTAATAAGTATTGGGGAATGGATCGTTTTAGAATTATGGCTATAGAAAATTTAATTAAAAAAAATTCTTTAAATAAANAAAAAAAGNTTATAGCCAAAAANTTTTTAANAGAAAAAATCANTATATATCTTNAAGGTTTAAGAAAAAGAAAAAAAAAAAAAGAGATTATTCATTATGAAAATAAAATNAAGAAATATGCATAAAATAAATGAAATAAATATTGTTGTGGCTATGAAAAGAGAAGCNATCCCATTAATAAATTATTGGGATTTAAAAGAAAATTCAAAAAAATTTTACTCAAATAAAAAAAAAAAAATTAATTTAATAATATCTGGTATAGGAAAAAAAAGAGCAGAAAAAGCAACAATATATCTTGCTGAAAAAACTAATAATAATTCTTTTTTTTTAAATATAGGAATAGCTGGTCACAAAAATTATAAATTAGGAGAAGTTATATTGATTTCAAAAATAACAGATAATAAGAGCAAATATAGTTGGTATCCTACCTTACTTTGGAAAACAGAAATAAAAAAAGCTCCTTTAATAACTGTAATATTTCCAAAAATAAGATATACAACCAATTGCCTTTATGATATGGAAGCAGCAGGTTTTTTTAAAGGAGCAAGAAATTTTGTAGGTCCTGAGAAAGTACAATGTTTAAAAGTAGTTTCTGATAATAAAGATAGTTCTATATTAAATATTTCTTCAAAAAAAATTGAAAATTGGATCTATTCTAAAACTCCGGTAATAAATAAATTAGTAAATGAATTTTTAAAAGTTTAATGATTGAAACAATTTATATTGAAAATCAAATAAGACAACATCATAGAACAGATGAAATTTTATCTAAATTTAAAAAAAAAATAGATGTTGTTTATTGTGATCATTATGGAGAAATTTTTAATATCAAATCACAAAATTTTAGAATACAAAAAAAAAAACCTGCACTCGTATTAGCAAAAAAAGAAGGAAAAAAACTACATGACATACCCAAGAGTTTTAGTATTGGTGGAAAAAAAAATTATTATTTTTCTCACATGTTAAATTGTATTTATGATTGTGAATATTGTTTTCTTCAAGGTAAACATATGTCAGCGCATTATCTTTTATTTATAAACTATGAGGATTTTTTTATAGAAATAGAAAAAAAAATTAAACAAAATCGTTTTGAAAAATCTTATTTTTTTTCTGGTTATGATTGTGATTCACTAGCATTTGATGGAATAACAGGTTTTGTAGAATCTTTCCTTCCAATTTTTGAAAGAAATAAAAACGGTATTTTAGAAATCAGAACTAAAAGTGTTAAAATACAAAATATATTAAAATATAAACCAATAGATAATTGTATAATCGCTTTTAGTTTTACACCTGAAAATATTTCAAAATTAATCGAACATAAAGTTCCATCAGTAAAAAAAAGAATTGATTCTATGAAAAAGTTGGCAGAGATGGGATGGAAAATAGGATTAAGATTTGATCCTATAATTCCAACATGTAATTTTGCTACAATTTATGAAAACCTTTTTAAAAATATAGCATCTAATGTTCCTAAAGAAAAAATACATTCTATTAGTTTTGGAATGATGAGATTTCCAAAAAAAATGTTTAAAAAAATGATTAAAGAATATCCAAATAAAAAAATTATTTCTTTAAATTTTAAAAATAATAATGGTATTTATTCTTACTCAGAAGAAGTTCAAAAAAAACTTGAAAATATTATTGTCGGAAAATTAAAGAAATATATGAAAAATATTCCTATTTATAATTGTCAAATTTAAAAAAAAAAGTAGGTTTGTAAATTAATTTTTTTTATTTTTTTCTTCCTCAGCGTGTTTTTGAAATAAAGCAGCAAAATCAATAGGATTTAGCATTAATGGCGGGTAACCCCCATCCCTTGTAGTTTCAGCTAGAACATTTCTTGCAAATGGAAATAGCATTCGTGGTGCCTCAATTAGAAGAAGAGGCTTTTCGTGTTCTGGCGGAACTTTGTTTAGTGTAAAAATTCCAGCGTAACTAACCTCAGCAATAAAAGCAACTTTTCCATCTTTTTGTTTTGCATCAGTTTTTATAT
Organism: Pelagibacteraceae bacterium; assembly: GCA_002711715.1. The sequence goes on from PARY01000001.1 coordinate 20,593, forward strand.
CTAAAGTAACCTCAAAAGCATTATCAGGAAGTTTTTTTACAGCAGTGTTTACATTAACTTTTATGTCAGGTTTTTCATTTTTTTGATATGCATCTAAAGGATTTGGGTTTTCAAAAGATAAATCTTTTAAATATTGAGCATTTATAAANAGTCCTGGNGGAGCATTTTCAGGAACAAAACCGGGTTTTTTTTCTACTTTTTTTGCCATTTTTTTTATTGATTATGCATATTAGTCATAGCTTTAAAAAAATCTACTTTTTTTTTTCAGAATTTTTAACTTCTTCAAATTTACCTTCAAAAGTTTTATTTTCATCATTTTTCTTATTTGAATAATATGTTGTTTTTTCTTTATAAATTGTCCTTTTTTTTAAATATGAAGTTACATAGGAAACAATCAAGTTTCTAGTTTTTGGTATTAATAAAATACATCCAATTGTATCTGTAAGAAATCCTGGCGTTAGTAAAAAAGCTCCTGCTATAAAAATAGCGATCCCTTCAAATATAGATAATATAGGTACTTTGTTTAGTTTAATTTCTTCTAATGCTCTATTTAAAATAGAAATACCTTGGCTTTTTACTAGTACAGCACCTATGACACCCGTTATTATTATTATAAAAATTGTATTCCATAGACCTATATATTTTCCAATTGTGATAAATAATATTACTTCTACAATTGGAATTCCTATGAAAAGTAAAAAAAACATGTTTGCTTACTGAAAAAAATAATTACATTATTCATTCAGTTTACTTTAAAACTAAAATAAAGTATAAGTTAATTTATGAACACTTTTATATCACCAGATTTAATTTTTTTTGTCTTAGTAGCTGCTTTTTTAATTATTAGATTAAGAAGTGTATTAGGTAAAAAGACTGGTAATGAAAAAAGACCAAAAGATATTTTTATGTACCAGGATACCACTTTAGGTACTGAGAAGAAAAATTTTTTGGATCCAAAGCAATCTATAAAAAATAAAGTTCAAAATAAATTATCTTATGAAAAAAAGAATGATTTAAATAATAATACAGCGCTAGAAAAAATTTCTTATTTTGATAAAAGTTTTTCACCAAAAAATTTTTTAGTGGGTGCTAAAAGTGCATTTCAAACAATTATAAATTCTTATGCAAAAGGAGAAATTAGTAAAATTAAATATTTATTAAGTACCAACGTTTTTTCAATTTTTTCAAAGGAAATAAAATCTAGAATTAAAAAAAAACATATTCTAGAACACTCATTAATTTCTGTAAAGAGCGCAGGTATAGAAAAAGTTAATATTAAATCTAATATAGCTGATATAGTTGTAAAATTTGTTTCTGAACAAGTAAATTTGTTAAAAAATCAAAAAGGAAAAATATTAAAGGGAAACGACGAGTATATAGAGAACCATACTAATTATTGGACATTTTCCAAAGATTTAAAATCTTTAAACCCAAATTGGAAACTTATCGTTACAAAAGCTGAATAATAAAAAAAAAACTTTTTTATCTGAAGAAGATAAAATTCTGNGGNAACTTTTTACTNNAAATTTAAATAAATCTTCAAAAAGTAACAAAAAAAAAATTATTTTAAAAAATAAGAATTTTAAAAATAATATTAAAGATCTTGATGAACTAAAACTTGGTCAAAGAACAGCATTAAGTAAAAAAAACATTAANGATTTTAGNAAAGGAAATGTATTTATAGAAAACAAGNTAGATCTTCATGGTTTTAATNTAGTAGAAGCAAAAAATTTACTAGANAATTTTATAAACCAATCAGTAAAAAATAATAAAAGATTAATTTTAGTTATTACAGGAAAAGGAAAAGAAGGAGAAGGTNTTATAAAAAATAATATTATATCTTGGTTAAATANNAANGATTTGCGTAATAAAATATTNGCTGNGAACTANGCATCAAAAAAACATGGTGGNAGTGGTGCGATTTATATTCTTTTAAGAAAATTCTAAAAAATTTTTTATAAAATAAATTTACTTAAGTCAACATTTTTTGCAAGTTTACCAACTTCATCTTTTACTTGTTTAGATGTAATTTTTATTTTTTTCCCTTTATTTTCTGTNGCATTAAAACTTATATTTTCAATTAATTTTTCTAATACAGTATGAAGTCTTCTTGCACCTATATTTTCAACGTTTGAATTTATTTCTGTTGATAATTTTGCAATTTCATCAATTGAATCTTTTCCAAAATCTAAATCAACTTCTTCTGTTTTTAAAAGAGCTTTATATTGTTTTATTAAACTATTCTCAGGTTCATTTAAAATTTTAACAAAATCATTTTTTGTTAATGCATTTAATTCAACTCTTATAGGCAATCTACCTTGTAACTCAGGAAGTAAATCAGAAGGTTTTGATAAATGAAATGCACCTGAAGCTATAAATAAAATATGATCTGTTTTAATACTTCCATATTTTGTTGATACAGTTGTACCTTCAATTATTGGNAGTAAATCNCTTTGTACACCTTCTCTACTAACATCTCCTCCANTTCTTTCTGAGCGAGCACAAATTTTATCCATTTCATCTAAAAAAACTATACCATTTTCTTCAACATCTTTTTTTGCTATGGAAACTATTTTTTCTTGGTCGATTAGTTTATCAGACTCTTCTTCCATTAANGGTTTATATATTTTTTCGATAGACATTTTTTTCTTTTTCTTTTTTTGTCCCATGCCTTTACCAAGTATTTCATTTAAGTTTATCATACCAACTTGGCTACCTGGCATTCCAGGTATATCTAAAGTTGGAAGACCACCTCCACTTGGACTATCAACCAGATCGATTTCTANAATTTTTTTATTTAACTTACCACTTCTAAGTTGAGCTCTAAATTTAGATCTAGTTTCCAAACTTGCATTTTTNCCAACNAGAGCATCTAAAACTCTCTCTTCNGCATTATCTNNTGCTTGTTTTTTTACCTTATTTCTTAATTTATCTTGTGTCATTGTTATAGAAATTTGTATTAAATCCCTAACAATTTGTTCAACATCTCTTCCAACATAACCAACTTCAGTAAATTTTGTTGCTTCCACTTTTAGAAAAGGAGCTTCTGCTAGTTTAGCGAGCCTTCTTGATATTTCAGTTTTTCCTACGCCCGTTGGTCCAATCATTAAAATATTTTTTGGTAAAATTTCTTCTCTTAGATCTTCAGGAACTCTTTGTCTTCTCCATCTGTTTCTTAAAGCGATAGCTACCGCTTTTTTTGCTTCATTTTGGCCAATTATGTATCTATCTAATTCTTTTACTATTTCTTTTGGAGTATAGTTTTTTTCTTCTACGTTTTTTTTATCAACAAAATTTTTTTTTACTGTGTCGTCCATAATTTATAATTTTTCAATTGTAAAGTTTGAATTAGTATAAATACAAATATCAGAAGCTATTTTCATTGCTTTTTCTGCAATTTCTTCTGCACCTAATTTTTCTTGATCCATAAGAGCTCTTGCTGCTGCTAAAGCATAAACTCCTCCGCTTCCTATTCCTATTAAACCATCTTCTGGTTCTACTACATCTCCAGTACCAGATACAATTAATGATACTGATTTATCAGCAACCGCCATCATCGCTTCCAGTCTTCTTAAATATTTATCTGTTCTCCAATCTTTAGCTAATTCAACACAAGCCCTTGTTAGTTGATTTTGATGTTTTTCTAATTTACCTTCTAATCTTTCAAAAAGTGTGAAAGCATCAGCAGTTGCTCCAGCAAATCCAGCTATAACTTTGTTATTTGCTAATCTTCGTACTTTTACAGCATTTGATTTCATAATAGTATTTCCTAAACTTACTTGACCGTCACCTGCAATTACAACATTGTTTTTTCTTCTTATAGCTAAAATAGTTGTTCCATGCATATTATTATTTGAATTTTCTTTTATCATTACAATTTATTAATATTGGTACTATTGGATAAATAATGTATTTTTCTTGAAATATAAGACTATAGATTAAAAAAAAATGAGAAAATCAAAAATCAATAGAAAAACTAGTGAAACTGAAATTTCAGTTGAAGTAAATCTTGATGGAAAGGGTAAGTTTAAAATTTCAACAGGAATAGGCTTTTTAGATCATATGTTAGAACAGTTATCAAAACATAGTCTTATAGACATTAATTTAAAAGCAAAAGGGGATTTAAAAGTTGACGATCATCACACGACTGAGGATACAGGAATTGCTTTGGGTGAAGCAGTATCTAAAGCTTTAGGAGATAAAAAATCTATAAAACGTTTTGGTAATGTATATATTCCAATGGATGAAACATTAACCAGAGTCAGTGTAGATTTGTCTAATAGACCTTATTTAATTTGGAAAGTTAAATTTACCAATAAACAAGTAGGAAAAATGGATAGCGAATTATTTAAAGAATGGTTTCAGGCTTTTTCTCAAACAGCAGGCTTAACTTTACACGTTGAAAATTTGTACGGCGATAATAATCATCATATAATTGAAACGTGTTATAAAGGACTTGCAAGATCTTTAAGAGAAGCAATGTTTGTTGATCCTAGAGAAAAAGGAAAAATTCCTTCAACAAAAGGTAAATTATAAAAAAAAGTGAAAATTGCTTTAATTGATTATGGATCTGGAAATTTACAATCAGCTTACAAAGCTTTAGAATTAGTAAGTAATTGTAAAAATAAAATTTTTATAACTTCTAATTCAAAAGATTTATTAAAAGCTGACAAAATAATTTTGCCAGGCGTAGGAGCCTTTGCTGATTGTATAAAAGGTCTTAAATCTATTTCTGGCATGACAGATGTTTTAAATGAAGTTGTATTAGAAAAAAAAAAACCATTTCTAGGTATATGCATTGGTATGCAACTTTTAGCTACAAAAGGAAAAGAAAAAGGGGATCATGATGGATTAGGATGGATTAAAGGAAAAGTTATAAAAATAAAAAAAAGTAAAAAAATAAAGATACCGCATATGGGGTGGAATACTGTAAAAGTTATTTCTAAACATCCAATTTTAAAAAGAAAAAAATTTGAATCATATTTTGTTCATAGTTATAATTTTATCTGTAAAAATAAAAAAAATATTATAGCAACATGCGATTATCAACAAAAGATCACAGCTATAGTTGGAAAAGAAAATATAATAGGAACACAATTTCATCCAGAAAAAAGCCAGAAGATCGGTTTAGAAATTTTAAAAAATTTTGTTTCTTGGAATTATTAATATGATTTTATTTCCAGCAATAGATATTAAAAATGGTTCTTGTGTTCGATTAGTTCAAGGAAGAATGGAAGAAGCAACCGTCTTTAATGAAGATCCGGTAGACCAGGCTAAAATTTTTGAATCAAAAGGATGTAAATGGGTTCATATTGTAGATCTTGATGGGGCAATTAAAGGACGCTCTGTTAATCAAGAAATAATTAAGAAAATAGTATCGTCAATTAATATAAAAATTCAATTAGGTGGAGGAATTAGAAATATAAAAACAATCGATAAATGGTTTGAAGTTGGAGTGGAAAGACTAGTTGTTGGTTCTTTGATAGTAAATAATCCTAATTTAGTTAAAGAAGCTATTAAAAAATATCCTGGAAAAATTGTTTTAGGAATAGATTTAATAGATGATAAATTGGCAATTGAAGGCTGGGTAAAAAAAACAAATATAAGTGCTATAGATATTGAAAAAGATTTTGGAAATTTAGATATTGCTTCTTTTGTTTGTACGAACATAAAAAAAGATGGTGCAATGGAGGGAATCGATTTAGATTTTATTTTAAATAACACAAATATTTTTAAAAAACCTATTATTGCTTCAGGGGGAATAACAAGTTTGAAAGATTTACAAACTTTAAAAAAAAATGAAACAAAAGGAATTGAAGGAGTAATTTGTGGAAGAGCCATATATGAGGGAAAGATTGATATTATAAAAGCAAACAAAATATTTGAAATAAATTGATATGTTAAAAATTAGAATTATACCTTGTTTAGATGTTAAAGAGGGAAAAGTAGTTAAAGGAACCAAATTTATAAATTTAAAATATGCTGGCGATCCAGTCAAACAAGCACAAATTTATGATAAGCAAGGTGCTGATGAATTATGTTTTTTAGATATTACTGCTAGTAGTGATAGAAGAAATATTCTTTATAATGTTGTAAAAAAAACTGCTCAAAAATGTTTTATGCCATTAACAGTTGGAGGTGGGGTAAGATCAGTTGAAGATATACGTAAATTACTTTTGTGCGGAGCTGATAAAGTATCAATTAATACGGCTGCAATAAAAGATCCAAAACTTATAAAGAAATCATCAAGTAAATTTGGAAACCAATGTATTGTTGTTGCAATAGATGCAAAACAAATTAGAAAAAATAAATGGGAAATTTATACTCATGGCGGTAGAAAAAAAACTGGAATTGATGCGGTCAAATGGGCAAAAAAAATGGAAGGTCTCGGAGCTGGTGAAATACTTTTAACTTCTATGGATAAAGATGGTACAAAATCAGGATTCGATCTAGAATTAACAAAAAAAATATCTAATAGTATTAATATTCCAGTAATTGCTTCAGGTGGCGTAGGAAATATACAACATTTTATTGATGGAATAAAAATTGGAAATGCTTCAGCTGTTTTAGCTGCTTCAATTTTTCATTACGGAAAGTATACTGTAAGGCAAGTAAAAAATAAAATGAGACAAAAAGGAGTAGCTGTTAGAATTTAAATGAAAAAGAAAAAAAATACTGGTGAAATAATTGATATTCTTTTTTCTATTATAAAAGAAAGAAAAAAAATAAAAAGAAAAGGATCTTACACATCTTTTTTGCTTAATAAAGGTATGAAAAAAATAGCCCAAAAAGTTTCGGAAGAAGCTGCTGAAACAATAATAGAGGCTATCCAAGGAAAAAAAAAATTAGCTGTTCAAGAAAGTTGTGATTTACTTTATCATTTAATGGTTATGTGGGCAAAACTTGGAATAAATCCTAATGAAATTTGGAACGAATTAGATAAAAGGATGAAAAACCCAAAAATAAAAAAAAAAATATGACATATGATAATAATAATATTTTTGCAAAAATTTTAAGAAAAGAAATTTCTTGTAAAAAAGTTTATGAAAACAAATACGCGATTGCTTTTTATGACATAAATCCTCAAGCAAAGGTTCATTTATTAGTTATACCGAAAGGTAGGTATATTTCTTTTGCAGATTTTTCTAAGAATGCATCNAAAGATGAGATTGAAGGCTTTTTTAAGGCGGTGGGAAAAGTTGCTGAAGACCAAGATTTAATTGGAGATGGTTATAGAATATTAGCAAATCATGGAGCTAATGCAGGTCAAGAAGTGCCACATTTTCATGTACATATTTTTGGTAAGCAATCTTTAGGTCCTATGATTTCTAAAATTTAAAAAGATATTCCTTCCCTAAACATTTTTTTTCTATCATAAAGAAAACTACTTGGTATTTGAAATTCATTAGTATTTTTCCATAAATTTTCCAAATCAGTTACATCTTCTTTTTCAATTCTTCCTCTAAAACTAATTGAGCATTCGCAATAGTGGGATAAAAAAGATTGTACTGATATATCTATTCTATATAAAACAGCAATACCAGATTTATCTTTAAGAAGAAGTGTGNCCATTTCTTTTGCAGGTAAAGTATCATGAAGAATTCCTATAGGTATTCTGTTTGTATATGGGAATTTATATTTTTTTATTTTTTTCTGATCAAAATCAGTAATAGATAGTATGTAATGAATAGAATTTTCCAAATAAGTTAATTGGAGATTTAAATCTATACCAATAGGCGCGTGTGTTCTGTGAAATCTTTTTATTTTTGAAAAATTGTTACTATAACCTATGAATATTCCAATTAAAAAAACAAGACAAAGTATTGCATAATTTGATTTTTGTTTTACTTTCATATTATCTTTACCATTAGAATTATTCTTTTATCTTATTTATTATGATAAATCTTTTAGTTTTAAAAGAAACAGTAGACAGTGAAAAAAGAGTTGCGTTAGTACCTGATGAAATTAAAAAATATTTAGACCTTGGTTTTAAGGTAACAATTGAAAAAGATGCTGGAATTGAAGCAGGTTTTCTAAATGAAGATTATAGAAAACAGAATGCAGATATTACTCAGAATGTAAAAAAATCAGTTAGAGAAAGCGATATTATTATCAAAATTCAAAAACCAGAGTTAAATATAATTAAAGAGATGAAGGCTGGTACAATTTTAATGGGACTTTTATCACCAAAAAAAAATTCTTCTGAAAATACTTTTTATAATAAAAAAAAAATTTCTGCTTTTGCATTAGAAAATATTCCTAGAATAACCAGAGCACAAGATAAAGATGTTTTATCGTCACAAAGTAATTTATCGGGGTATAAAGCAGTTCTAGATGCTGCTCATGAGTATTCAAAAAGTTTTCCAATGATGATGACAGCAGCTGGTACTGTTACACCAGCAAAAGTTTTAGTTTTAGGAGCTGGAGTTGCAGGACTTCAAGCTATTGCAACAGCAAAACGTTTGGGAGCAATTGTATCTGCTTATGATGTAAGATTAGCAGCAAAAGAAGAAGTGGAAAGTTTAGGAGCAAAATTTATTGTTTTTGATGAAGAAGTTTTAAAGAAAAGTCAAACTGAAGGCGGTTATGCAAAAGAAATGAGCGCAGATTATAAAAAAAAGCAAGAAAAAGCCTTAGAAGAAGCTATCCCTGAAAACGATATAATTATTTGCACTGCTTTAATACCTAATAAAACAGCACCTAGATTAATTCCAAAAAAAATTATAGAAAAAATGAAACCAGAATCTGTAATTGTTGATCTTGCAGTTGAAACAGGGGGGAATGCGGAATTATCTGAGGTTGATAAAATTGTTAAATATAAAGGTGTAAAAATTATTGGATATTCAAATTATCCAAGCAGAATTGCTGGAGATTCCAGTACTTTATTTTCAAAAAATGTTTTTAATTTTATTAAAATTTTAGTAGATAACGAAAGTAAAAAAATAAAAATAAATTTAGAAGATGAGATTATTGTAAAAACTTTAATATCTCATCAAGGAAAGTTAATGAATTTATAAACTATGGAACATTTATTACAAGAATTAACGGTATTAATTTTAGCTATTTTTATAGGGTANTATGTAATATGGAGCGTAACTCCTGCCTTGCATTCTCCTTTGATGTCAGTAACAAACGCAATATCCAGCGTCATAATTGTTGGTGCTCTTATTGCAGTCGGNCCGGCTCTTTTTGGTATTTCAAAAATAATGGGTTTTATTGCTGTAATGCTTGCAGCAGTTAATATATTTGGCGGTTTCATTGTAACTCAAAGAATGTTGAAGATGTTTAAAAAGAAAAAAAAATAAATGGAAAATTATTCAATACTTGCATATTTAATTTCTGGAGTTTTTTTTATTTTAGCTCTTAGAGGACTNTCATCACCAGAGACTGCTAGAAAAGGAAATATTTTTGGTATTTCAGGAATGATAATAGCAATTATTACAACATTACTTCTTCCTGGAATAGAAAGTTATGTTTTGATAGCTCTTGGTATTTTAATTGGTGGTACTATCGGAACTTCTATTGCTTTAAAAATTCAAATGACAGCGCTTCCGCAATTAATAGCTGCATTTCATAGTTTAGTTGGTTTAGCAGCAGTGCTGGTAGCAGGGGCTGCTTTTCATAATCCTAGCGCATACGGAATTGGAGATGCAGGAAGTATTCCAGTTGCAAGTTTAATTGAAATGAGTATAGGCTCAGCTATAGGAGCAATAACTTTTTCTGGATCGATAATCGCATTTGTAAAATTACAAGGAATTATGTCTGGTAATCCTATTACTTTTAAGTTCCAACATTTTTTAAACGCTGTTCTAGGAATAGCTTTGATAGCTATAGTTTTTTTATTTTGTTTAAATCAAACCCAAAATTTTTTTTGGGGACTAACTATTCTTGCATTTATTATTGGTTTTTTAATTATTATTCCAATAGGNGCAGCGGATATGCCNGTTGTTGTNTCCATGCTTAATTCTTATTCTGGATGGGCTGCTTGTGGTATTGGATTTACTCTATCTAATAATCTACTAATTATAACAGGCGCATTAGTTGGATCATCTGGTGCAATACTAAGTTATATAATGTGCAAAGGAATGAACAGATCTTTTATAAGTGTAATTTTGGGAGGTTTCGGAGGTGAAAATGTAATAATAAAAGGAAATAAGGAAGAAGAACAACGTCCAGTTAAAAGTGGAGACGCCAATGATGCTGCTTTTATGATGCAAAATGCAGAATCAGTTGTAATTGTTCCAGGATATGGAATGGCTGTAGCGCAAGCCCAACATGCTTTAAAAGAAATGTGTGATATTTTAAAGAAAAAAAAAGTAAATGTTAGATACGCAATTCACCCAGTTGCTGGAAGAATGCCAGGACATATGAATGTATTACTTGCAGAAGCAAATGTTCCATATGATGAAGTTTTAGAATTAGATGCAATTAATAGAGATTTTGCATCTACAGATGTTGTTTTTGTAATTGGTGCAAACGANATTACAAATCCAGCTGCTAAAACAGATCCTCAAAGTCCAATNTACGGNATGCCTATTTTAGAAGTGGAAAANGCAAAATCAGTTNTATTTAGTAAAAGATCTTTGGGNGNNGGTTANGCAGGAGTAGAAAATGAACTTTTTTTCAGAGAAAATACAATGATGTTNTTTGGNGATGCAAAAGAAATGTGNGAAGGTATTATAAATTCNTTAAATAAGTAGTTAATTTNTTTTCAACTAAATTCCAAAACTTTTTTTCTATTTTAATATTTTCTAAATTATTTATTTCTACAATACCAGTAGGAGAAGTTACATTAATTTCAGTTAAATAATTTCCAATAATATCAATGCCAGAAAAAAAGATTCCTTCTTTCTTAAGCCATGGCTTTAACTTTTTACAAATAAATTTATCTTTTGTTGAGAAAGCAGTTTTTTCAGCTCTTCCTCCTCTACTAAGGTTAGCTCTAATTTCATTTTTTGTTGGTATTCTTTTCATAATACCAACTGGGTTTCCATCAAGTAGAATAATCCGTTTGTCACCTTGTCTGACTTGAGGAATATATTTTTGTATTACAATCGGAAGTTTTTCTTTTTTTAATGTATTTTTTATTTTTTTATCTAAATTTTTTTCACTCAAAGTTATTTTAAAAATTCCCTTTCCACCTTTTTCGTAAAGTGGTTTTACAATTAAATTTTTATGTTTTTTTATAAATTTTTTAATTTCTATTTCATCTTGAGATATAAGAGTTGGAGGTGTTAAATTTTTAAAATGAGTAACATGCAATTTTTCTGGAGCATTTCTTATACTTTTGGGATTATTTATTATTAGTGTTTTAGGACTTAAATGTTCTAGTAAGTAGGTTGCGGTTATATAATTAATATTAAAAGGGGGGTCCTGTCTTATAAGTAATACATTAATTGAGGATAAATTAATAATGCAACATTTTCCTTTTTTGAAAGTATATTTATTTTTTTTCTCTATTTTTAATGAAGATACATTTGCAAATAATTGATTATCTATAAGCGTTAAATCTTTTGGTTCATATATAAATATTTTATGACCTCTATTTTGAGCTTCTTTAGCTAATATCAATGAACTATCAGATTCATGATGGAGTTTATTTAAAGGGTCCATTTGAATTGCTATACGCAATTTAATCATTTTTTTTGAAGCTTTCTTTGGTACTTTTTACGCCTAGGATCGTTTTTCATTATTGCATGACTTACTACCTTTAAAACACCACCAATGCTATTTATATGTGCTATAAGTTTTTTTAATTCTTTTTTATTTTCTGCAATTCCAATTATATATACATTTCCGTTTACAACTTCAAAATTGTAATTTATGGAAGATACTTCTTTATCGGCAAGAACTTTATATCTTATTTGTGTTTTTATTTTTACATCGATTAAATATTGTTTAATACCACCTTTTTCAGTTATATCAATTTCGTTAATGACTTCTCTTACTCCTAAAACTTTCCATGCTATTTTTATAGCATCTAGTCTATGCTTGGGTTTTTTTACGCTTCCTGTAAGTAAAACTCTTCCTTCTACAACTTCAATTTGAATATTTATAAACATATTTATATCATGATTTAAAAATTCTTTATTTATTCCTGCATCAATCATTCCATCACTAATTGCTTCTTTGATACCTTTTTCTTTAGCACTAGAAGTTGTTACATTAATGGCTACACAGGAATTCAATAAAATAATTGTAGAAATAAATAAGAGAAAATTTTTAATTAATATATTCATAAATTATTTTTTTTATTATCTAATAGTTTTAATTAATTTTGTATAAAAAAATTTTTTTGGTTTTTTATATATTATAGATAAAAGTTCTGATAAATTTTTCGTACTAAGTTTTTTCTTTGTAAATGAGATTATTTTTTTGACTTCATCTTCTTCTATATCAGATTTTTCTTTATTTTTTTTATTTTCACAAGAAGATATTATAATTGTTATTTCGCCTTTTAGGTTTTCTTTTATATTTTTAAATTTTTTAAGATCTCCTCTATAAAATGTTTCGTAATACTTGGTTAGTTCTCTTGCAATTACACATTTTCTGTTTCCAAAAATTGAAAACATATCATTTATTGTTTCTTTAATACGTTTTGCATTTTCATAAAAAATTAATAATGAATCAATTTTTTTATACTTATTTAATGTATTTATTCTTTTTTTTTTTTTGTTTGGTAGAAAACCTACAAAAAAAAAATTATCATGTGCCAATCCAGATCCTACTAATGAGGCTGTTATAGCGCTTGGACCGGGTATTGGTGTAATTTTAATATTATTATTTATTGCTAAAATAACTAATTGAATTCCAGGATCAGATATTAGTGGAGTTCCAGCATCACTTACTAGTGCAATTGATTTTTCTTTTTTAATTTTATCAATTAAAAATATTAATTTTTGTTGAGGAGAATGTTCGTGTAAAGAAACTAAATTTTTTGATTTAATTTCGTAGGATGATAATAATTTTCTTGTAACACGAGTGTCTTCACAAGCAATTAAATCACAATTTTTTAAAACTGATAAAGCTCTGACAGTTATATCTTTTAAATTACCAATTGGAGTTGAAACAATATATAATCCACTTGGTAATAAAATATTGTCAATTGTTAACATTAAGTTAAATATAGAAATATGTTTGTAAAAAAAGTCCTTTATAAATTATACCTTAAACTAATTTTTTTCTCTTTAGTATTTTTTTTAAGTACTAGTAATTTAGTAATATCAGCTGTGTTAACAGAAGAAGAAATCAAATATATTGAGTCACAAACTAAAGATACAGAAAAAAAAGATAAATATATTCAATATGAAGATATAAAAGAAAAGAAACCAAAAATAAATCCTTTTAATTTTTTTGGTACATCAAAAAAAACTAAAAAAAAGAAAGAAGTTAAAAAAAAAACTTTTCTAAAAAATGAAATAGTTTCTGAAAAACTTAAAATTGGAGTTTTATTACCTTTAACTGGGAAATATTCATATATTGGGCAATCGTTCTTAGACACTATGCAAATTATAATTTATGAAAATAAAAAAATAGAAACCGAATTAATAATTAAAGATACAAAAGCAAACCCCTCTCTTGCAAGAAAAGCAACAAAAGAGTTGGTTGGACAAGGTGTTGATGTTATTTTAGGTCCTTTTTTTTCATCATCTTTAAGTAATTCTTCAAAAATTGCGCAATATAAAAATATACCTTTAATATCCTTTTCTAGTGATAAAAAAAGAAAGGAGAAAGGAATTTATTTAATGGGATTTGAGCCTGAACAACAAATTTCAAGCATTACAGAATATGCAATAAAAAAAAATTATAAAAGATTTGCAGCTTTATTACCTGACTCAAAATATGGTAAGAGAGTTTTAAATACCTATAGAAAGGTTTTAAATAAAAATAAAGTGTTACTTAATAAAATTGAATTATACAATCCAGGCACAAATAATTTTGAAAAGAATATTCAAAGATTAGTTGGTTTAGATAAAAATCCACAGTTAGAGAAAGATGAAGAAACTGGAGAAAATCCAATCGAAGATTTTGATCCAGGATTTGATGTTATATTACTAATAGAAACTGGTAATAAATTGAGAGAAGCAGTTGCTTTGTTAACATATTACGGAGTAGATTTTAATAAAATAAAATTAATTGGTACTGGTGAATGGCATGTTGATAATATTGGTTCTGAACCAGGTTTGATAGGCGCATGGTTTGTTGCTCCAAATCCTAAGTTATGGCAAAATTTTAAAAAAAAATTTTATAAATTTTATAATTACGAACCCACCCGACTCTCTTCACTAGCGCATGATTCATTAACTAGTATATTTTCAGTAGTAAAGAAAAATGACGGAATTAAAGAATTGAATTATGATGATTTTCAAACTTTTTTTGGTTATACAGGAATTGATGGTGACTTTAAATTTTTGTCAGACGGAACAGTTGAAAGAAAACTTTCTATATTAGAAATTAGAAAAGATAGTTTTAAAGTAGAAAAGTTAGCAAAAAAAGAGTCTTTTTAATTAAGAAAATTTAATAATTTTTTAAAAGCTATTACCCTATGGCTTATATTATTTTTGGTTTTATTTGAAAGCTCACCAAATGTTTTATTGTATCCTTTAGGAATGAAAATTGGATCATAGCCAAATCCCAAATTTCCTCTCGGAGGCCAAATTATACTTCCAAAAATTTTTCCAATAAATATTTTCTCTCTTTTTTTATTCCATGAAATAGCAAGCACAGATATGTAATAAGCATTTGTTTTTTTTTTGTAAAGCAAGCTATTAACCTTCTTCATTGCTTGATTAAAATTTTTTTTCTTGCCTGCCCATCTAGAAGAAAATATACCAGGTTTTCCTTGAAGCGCTGGAATAACTAATCCTGAATCATCTGCAATTGAGATTTTTTTTGTTTTATTATTAACGTACCGTGATTTTTTTAACGCGTTTTCTGTAAAATTTGAGCCATTCTCTTTAGGTTCTCTAAGTTTAAAATCTTTTGCAAAATATATTTTAGTATTCAATTTTTTTAGAAAAGGTAACATTTCTCTAATTTTTCCTGGATTATGACTTGCAATCACAATAGAATTTTTTTTTATATTTTTATCCATGGATATTGAACTTTGTCAAAATGTATCTTACATACATTTTAATTATAATTATAGTTTATAATGGATAAATTTAAAAAACATAAAGCAGAAACAACAGAATCTAAGAATAATTTAAATAAACAACCAAATATTAATAAAAAAGAAAGCTCAAAAATTAATTTAAAAAGCTTACGAAATGAACTAAAAAAAGCTAAAGAAAATAATTTACGATATTTAGCAGAAATTGATAATTTAACGAAAAGATTTGATAAAGAAAGAGAAGATACTTTTAAGTATGCTGTAACAGAATTTGCC
The DNA here is from genome assembly GCA_002711715.1 of Pelagibacteraceae bacterium. The sequence goes on from PARY01000001.1 coordinate 35,981, forward strand.
AATGAGATAATTTTAGTAGCAGATAATTTTGTTCGTGTAACAGAAAGTATATCTTTAATTAACAAAGATGATAAGGATAAAGTAAAACCTTTAATTGAAGGCGTAGATTTGATTTTTAAAGATTTTCTTAAAACTTTAGAAAAATTTGAAATTAAACAAATCGATTGTTTAGGCAAAAAATTTGATCCAAATTTTCATCAGGCAGTATCTGAAGAAGTAAATAACGACAAGGAAATAGGAGAAATTATTAAAGTTGTTCAAACTGGGTATCTTATTCAAGATAGACTTTTAAGACCAACGTCTGTCGTAGTGGCAAAAAAAGAGGAAGATAAAAAAAAATAATTTTTTTTA
>PARY01000017.1 GCA_002711715.1 Pelagibacteraceae bacterium
ACGATAAAGAAAAACTTTTAAAGAACGGAGATATGTGGGAGAATGAAATAAAAAAAAGATTGGATTTAGATTCTAAGTATAGATAATAATTCTTTTATAAATTAATTTTGACTATTTTTTTATTTTTTATTGTATCAATATTAATTATTACTTCATCACTATTAGTAATAACATCAAAGAATCCTATTCATTCCGTTTTATTTTTAATACTTGTTTTTTTTAATACTTCAATTCTTTTTTTATTTTCTAACGCAGAATTTTTAGCAATGGTAGTTCTTATAGTTTATATTGGCGCCGTAGCAGTTCTTTTTTTATTTGTTATCATGATGCTAGATATAAATATCGCTAAATTAAGACAAACTTTTTTAAATTATTTACCGATAGGATTACTCGTTGGATTTATAATTTTATTAGAATTAATTTATATTGTTAGTCAATCAAAATTAAATTTTACTCAAAAAATTTCCATAAATAATAATAATATAAGTAACCAAATGTTAGACAATACTAAAACAATAGGAAATATCTTATATACCGATTATTTTTTACTGTTTCAAATATCTGGCATAATTCTTTTGGTTGCTATGATTGGAGCAATCTTTTTAACTATTAGAAAAAGAGAAGGGGCAAAAAAGCAGAATATTTATAAACAAATTTTAAAGAAATAAAAAAATGGAGATACCTATTACATATTATTTATATCTTTCAATAATTGTTTTTACAATCGGTTTAATCGGTATTTTTTTAAATAGAAAAAACTTGATAGTTTTACTAATGTCTATTGAATTAATACTTCTTTCAGCAAACATAAATTTTGTTTCTTTTTCAAATTATTATCAAAATATTGCGGGTCAAATATTTGTTTTTTTTAATTTAAGCATTGCCGCCGCTGAAGCTGCTGTTGGCTTAGCAATAATAGTAATTTTTTTTAGAAAAAAAGATTCTATACATGTTGACGATATTAATATCTTAAAAGGATAAAATGTATTTATTTCCAGTTTTCCTGCCTTTAATAAGTTTTTTTATTTTTATTTTTCTTTCTAATTTTATTAATAAAAAAATTTTAGTTTACATTTCAACTTTTAATATTTTTTTAGCGACTTTTATTTCGTTTTTACTTATTAAAGATGTTGTAAACACTAACTATACTTTTGAAATCTATTTATTTCATTGGCTTAGTTCTGGAAATTTGATATCGAACTGGACAATAAATATTGATTTCTTAACTTCGACCATGATTTTAATAGTGAATCTTATTTCCGCTTTAGTTCAATTTTATTCAATTGGTTATATGAGAGAAGATAAGTCTATTGCTCGTTTTTTTTGTTATTTAAATTTGTTTTCTTTTTTTATGCTTATTTTAGTTTCCTCCGGAAATTTACTTCAACTCTATTTAGGTTGGGAAGGTGTGGGCTTATGTTCATATCTACTAATAAGCTTTTGGTTTTATAAAAAATCTGCTAGCGATGCTTCGTTAAAAGCATTTATNGTAAACAGAGTAGGAGATATGTTTTTTATATTAGGTATAATTTTAATTTACTTAACTTTTGATTCTATAACATTTACAAATATTTTTTCAAATTTAAANGACTACGAAGGAATTAAATATAACTTTTTATTTTTTGATGTAGACGTAATAAATATTATTTGTTTATTTCTGATTTTAGGTGCCATGGGAAAATCAGCTCAAATAGGTTTTCATACATGGTTACCTGATGCAATGGAAGCGCCTACACCTGTATCTGCTTTAATCCATGCCGCAACTATGGTTACTGCGGGAGTTTTCTTAATCTGTAAAATGTCTTTTTTTTTCAATAGTTCTATTTTTGCATCAAATTTTATAGTGCTTATTGGTTCAATAACTGCAATTTTTGCAGCTTCTGTTGCTTTAACTCATAATGACATAAAAAAAATTATTGCATATTCCACTTGTAGTCAATTAGGATTTATGTTTATTGCAGCTGGTTTTTCTTTGTATAATTTAGCTATATTTCACCTTGTTATACACGCTTTTTTTAAATCACTACTTTTTTTAGGTGCTGGATCCGTTATACATTCATTAAATCATGAACAAAATATTAAAAAAATGGGAAAATTGTGGAAAAAACTTCCTCTAACNTATATTGTTATGATAATTGGAAGCCTTGCNCTTTCAGGCATTCCGTTTTTTTCTGGTTATTATTCAAAAGAACTTATAATTAATTCTGGCTTATCATCTGATTTATTTTTATCTAAATATGTATATTTCATATCTATTATTACTGCATTACTTACATCAGCATATTCATTTAGATTAATTTATTATGTTTTTCATGGACCATTAAAATTTTCAAATATTCAATACAATAAAATTAAAGAAACTTCATTTTATATTCTTTCCCCACTTATATTACTTAGTTTTTTGGCTGTTTTTTCAGGTTATTTTTTAAAAGATTTTTTTATTAGTGATAAATATGCTCATTTATGGGTAAACGCAAATGTTGAAAATCTATCAGATATTTATTTACACCAAAAAAATTATTTAATTAATTTTATACCTACAATTTTTGCATTTTTAGGAATACTTTTAATTTTTTATATATATTTTTTTAAACAAAATTTGATTTTGTTATTAAAGAAAAAATTTAGTTCAATTTATCGATTTCTTTTAAACAAAGGATACTTTGATGAATTTTATAATTATTTATTTGTTAAAAATATAATTAATTTATCTGAAAATTTATGGAAAAAAATAGATATTGGTTTAATTGATAGATTAGGACCAAACGCTATAGCTTTATCAATAAAAAATATATCAAAATTTTTTAGCAACTTACAAACAGGTTATATTTATCATTACGTGTTATCTTTTGCTATTGGAATAACATTATTAATTTCTTTTATTATTTTTTTTCTCTAGTATAAACTTTGACAAATATTCCAATATTATCATTATTGATTTTTTTTCCATTTTTAGGATCTTTAATAATCTTATTTATAAATAAAAATGATAAATCCTATAAAAATAAAGTAAAAGAAATAGGGCTTTGGACATCAATTATAAATTTTTTTTTATCACTAGCTCTACTTTATTCTTTTGATAAAACTGAAAGTCAATTTCAATTTATTGAAAGTTTTAAGTTAATAAATGATTTAAATATTTATTATTATCTTGGCATTGATGGGATTTCATTATCATTTATTCTTTTAACTACTTTACTAATACCAATTTGTATTATTACTAGTTGGAATAAAATTAATGAACACATTGGATATTTTATAGCATCTTTTTTAATAATCGAATGTTTTCTAATTGGATTATTCTCATCTTTGGATTTATTTATCTTTTTTATTTTTTTTGAAGGTTCATTAATTCCTCTTTTCTTAATTATAGGTATTTGGGGTGGCGAGAATAGAATTTACGCATCTTATAAATTTTTTTTTTACACCATTTTTGGTTCTTTACTTATGTTATTAGGAATATTAACTCTATATTTCTATTCCGGAACCAGCAATCTTACTTTATTAATGAAAACAAANATNCCATTTACTTTACAAATATGGTTGTTTCTTTCTTTTTTTGCTTCATTTGCAATTAAAATTCCTATGTGGCCATTCCATACATGGTTACCAGATGCCCATGTAGAAGCTCCTACTGCTGGATCAGTGATATTAGCTGGAATTTTGCTAAAATTAGGAGGCTATGGNTTTTTAAGATTTTCACTTCCTTTATTTCCAGAAGCATCTGATTTTTTTACACCTTTAATTTTTATATTAAGTTTAGTTTCAATTATTTATATCTCAATTCTTGCATTATCTCAAAATAATATAAAAAAATTAATTGCTTATTCTTCAGTAGCCCATATGGGATTTGTTACATTAGGTATTTTTTCTAGAAACTTAGAGGGTTTACAAGGATCAGTATATCAAATGATTAGTCACGGTCTGATTTCAGCAGCACTTTTTTTATCAGCTGGTTTTTTAATAGATAAAATGCAGACAAAAAACATTGATGATTTTGGTGGTTTATGGAAACAAATGCCTAAATTTTCAATTTTTTTTATGATTTTTTGTTTAGGAGCAATTTCTTTTCCTGGAACAACAGGATTTATTGGTGAATTTTTAATTTTACTAGGAGTTTTTAAAATAAATTTTTTAATATCATTTATTGCAGCTTTTGGAATTATACTTTCAGCATGTTACATTTTATGGTTATACAACCGTGTTTGTTTCGGAAATAATAATTATAATAATATTACTGATTTAAGTACCAAAGATAGTTTAGTTTTTCTTATTTTTTTANTATTGATTNTTATATTAGGAATATATCCAAATATGNTGATGAGTATTTATGAATTATCTACAAATAAATTAATTATTAATTAAAAAAAAATGCAATTAAGTGATATTAAATCATTTTCTCCAGAAATTATTTTAATTTTTGGTTCTATTTTTATTTTAGTGTATGGAATTTTTTTTACAAAAAGCAAAGATTTAAATAAGAATATTTTTTACATAACANTTGTTTCATTAATTCTTTCTTTTTATTTCTCTATATACATTGTCGATTTAGGGACAAACTCATTTAATAATTTACTTAACAATGATCTGTACACACTTTTTTTTAAAATTTTAGCATTTACTGGAACAATAATAATAACTTACATTTCATACAACTATCTTAAAGATTTAGATATACTTAAACCTGAATTTTTTTTCTTAATTTTAATATCTTTAACTGGAATATTAATACTAATTTCTTCAAGAAACATTATTTCAATGTATCTTAGTTTAGAATTACAAAGTATTTGTTTATATATTTTAGCTGCTTATAGAAAATATGATGTAAAGTCTTCCGAGGCAGGAGTCAAATATTTCATAATTGGATCTTTAGCTTCTGGAATATTGTTGTATGGATTATCTATAATTTATGCGTTTACTAATGCAACTGATTTTTATGAAATTTCTAAATCAATAAATCTGTCATTAGAAAATAATGAAAATTTTTTAATTCTTAACCTTGGTTTTGTTTTAATTTTATGCGGTCTATTTTTTAAAATAGCTATAGTTCCATTTCACATGTGGGCACCTGATGTTTATGAAGGATCAGCTACACCTATAACTGCCTATTTTACTACTATCCCGAAAATAGGTGCTATCGGTTTTTTAATAAAGTTTTTAAATATACCTTTCGAAAGTTATTCNGATGCTTGGTTTCAAATTCTATATTTAGTTTCTATAGCTTCAATGTTTTTAGGTTCTATAGCAGCAGTAAAACAAAATAATATTAAAAGACTATTAGCGTATAGTTCCATTAGCCATATGGGTTTTATTTTAATAGGCATATTAACTGATAATCATTTAGGAATTAAAAGTGCACAACTCTATATTTCAATATATATGGTTAATATTTTAGGAATTTTTACATGCGTATTATGTTTAAAAAATAAGATTAATGGATATTACTTAGAAAATATTATTAATTTCTCTGGCTTATCAAAAAAAAATTCTTTTTTATCTTTTAGTTTAGCAATTTTACTTTTTTCTTTAGCTGGATTACCACCTTTGTCTGGTTTTTTTGCAAAGTTATATATTTTAATTACTGCGGTAGAAAGTAAACTGTATTTATTAGCTGTAATAGCAGTTTTAGCATCTATTATTTCAGCTTTTTATTATTTAAAGATTATTAAAACAATTTTTTTTGATAAATCAGTAAATGATATTTATNTAAACATACCTACAAGTTTCAGATTAATAATTCTTATTACTTTAATTATAAGTATCTTTTTAATAATCTTTCTTTCTGATTTTTTAGATATTATTGACGCAACTTCATTAATTAGTAATTTATGAGAAAAAAATATAATTTAATAAAATTAAAAACTGTTAAAAGTACCAACATAGAAATTAAAAAAATGGTTTCATCAAATAAAAAAATTAATCACTTATGTGTAAGCGCTGATAATCAAACCAATGGTTATGGTAGAAGAAATACTAAATGGTTTTCTTACAATGGTAATATACATTTATCTATTTTATTAAAACCTAAATGTAGAATAAATAATGTAAATCAACTTTCTTTTATGACTTCAATATCATTAGGTGAAACTTTAAAAAAAATAAAAAAAAATATAAATATTAAATATAAGTGGCCAAATGATATTCTTTTAAATAAGAAAAAAATTGCAGGTGTTTTGATAGAAACTTCATCATATGTAAATAAAAAAATAAAATGGGTCATTATAGGAATAGGACTAAATATTATTAAATCACCAAATTTAAAAAAAAAAGAATTTAAAATTACATCATTAAATAAAGAAAAAGTTTTTATCGAAAAAGATAATTTTATTGATTCATTCTTGAAAATTTTTTTTTTTAATTATGAATTTTGGGAAAAAAAAGGTTTTAATTTCATAAAAAAAAGNTGGATATCAAATGTATATAAAGTAAATAATAAAATTATTGTTAAGTATAAAAACAACTGTATAAAAGGTAAAATAGTTGACTTATTAATAAATGGTGGAATTAAATTAAANACAAGAAAGGAAACAAAAGAAATTTTTTATGGAGATCAAATTACATGAATGTTAATAATTTTTTTGTAATTGATGTTGGTAATACAAATATTATTGTTGCATTGATTAAAAATTTAAAAATTTTTAAAATCGAAAGGTTTAAAACTATTGATATAAAAAATAAAAATTTTTTTTTATTTAAAAAATTCAATCAAATAAAAAAAATTTTAAAAATACAAAAAAAAATAAAATGCATTGTTGCTTCTGTTGTTCCTGAAATTAATTATAAATTAAAAAAAATATGTTTTTTTTTTTTTAAAGAAAATCCTCATTTTGTTTCATTTAATAAAACTAAATTAAATATAAAAATAAATTTGAAAAATAAAAACCAAGTTGGCGCTGACAGGATTGTAAATACTGTAGCTGTTAAATCTTTTTACAGCACACCTGCTTTGGTTATAGATTTCGGAACCGCTACAACATTTGATGTAATTAATAATAATGGCGATTATATAGGCGGACTTATAACTCCAGGAATAAATTTATCTCTTCAAAATTTACATAATAAAACTTCTCAATTACCATTAGTTAAATTCAAAAAGAATAATAAAAATATTATTGGAAAAAATACCAAGAATGCAATTCAAAATGGTGTATATTGGGGGTATGTTGGTTTGGTTACCTTTATAATAAAAAAAATACAAACTAAATTTAAAAAAAAAATGTTTTGTATTTCTACAGGTGGTTTGTCCAAAATCATTTCAAAAGATATCAATCTGATTAATGCTGTTAATGAAAACTTAACAATACTAGGACTAATTGAAATTTTTAAATTAAATTATAATGAAAAATATAACTGATAATTTAATAAATATATATGTACCTAAAAATGAGATAATATTTTCACCTATTGGGGGCGTTGGACAAATAGGGATGAATTTTTATCTTTATGGAACTCAAGGTAAATGGATTATTGTTGATTTAGGAATTACTTTTGGAAATTCGGAAGAAACTCCTGGTATTGATATTATTCTACCAAACCCCGAATTTATAAAAAAAAATAAAAAAAATCTTTTAGGAATAATAATAACTCATGCGCATATGGATCACATCGGTGCAGTAGGATATTTATGGCCTCAATTACAATGCCCGGTTTACGCAACTCCTTTTGCAGCTGCAGTTTTAAAAAGAAATTTAAAGGAATTGAAAATTAAACCAAAATTTTTAAGAACCATATCTCTAGATAGTAATTTTAAATTGGGACCTTTTGAAATAGATGTTATATCTACAACTCATTCGATACCAGAACCTAATGCTTTAGGAATTAAAACAAAATTTGGTAATATTTTACATACAGGTGATTGGAAAATTGATCCGAAACCACTAGTAGGTAGAGACTTTAATCAAAAAAAAATAAAGTCATTTGGAGATAAAGGAGTACTTGCGATTGTTAGTGATTCAACAAATTCGAATGTAGAAGGCCATTCAGGTTCTGAAGAAAAATTGAGAGAAAGTCTTGTAAAAATAATTAAAAAAACTTCTCAAAGAATAGCAATAACAAGTTTCGCAAGTAATTTGGCCAGATTAGAAACTTTTGCGCATCTTGCAAATGAATCTGGTAGAGTTGCGGCTTTATGTGGAAGATCTCTATGGACTATGTATAAAGCAGCGTTAGATACAGGATATTTAAAAAAAATTAAACCTTTTCTTGATGAAAAAGAAGTAATGATTTATCCAAGGGATCAGGTTCTTTTAATTTGCACGGGCTCTCAAGGTGAACCAAGAGCTGCTTTATCTAGAATAGCAAATGATATTCATCAAAATATTTTCTTAGAGCCTGGCGACACTGTTATTTTTTCATCAAAAGTAATTCCTGGCAATGAAAGAGCAATTACAAAAGTACAAAATGAATTAAAGGAAAAAAATGTTAACGTAATAACGGAATCCGAAGAATTTGTTCATGTATCCGGACATCCACACATTGAAGAATTAAAAAAAATGTATAATTGGATAAAACCAGAAATTGTTATCCCTGTACATGGAGAATATCATCATTTGAAGAGTAATGTTGAAATAGCTAGGAAATGTGGAGTCAAAAAAGGATTAATTTTAAAAAATGGTTTATTATTAAAAGTTGCTCCAGGTGAACCAAAAGTACTTGGTTCTGTTCCAACAGGNCGACTTATGTTAGATGGAAAGAAAATTATACCTATAAACGAAGATGCAATTAAAAATAGAAAAAAAATGCTTTATAATGGANCTATATTGATTTCNTTAGTTATAAGTAAAAATAATAAAATTATTTCAAAACCANTAATATCTAGTAAAGGTTTTTTTNATGATGAAAATATCAAAAATTTTGAAAAAAGTTTTATTAGTAATTATNATAATTTTGTAAAGGAATTAAAAAATAATCAATCTATAGAAATATTATTAAAGGAAAGAATTACATCTTTTTCACAAAAATTTTTTCGAAAAGCTTTAGATATGAAGCCTATAATACAAATACATATAATAAGGACTTAAATATATAAAATATGCTAAAAAGATTAAATCATATTGCTATAGTTGTACCGGATATAAACAAAGCAAAAGAAATATACCAACAAAAATTTGATGCAGTAGTTTCTGATCCTAAAAATTATCCAGAACACGGGGTAACAGTTGTTTTTGTTAAATTAGAGAACACCAAAATTGAATTAATGGAGCCTTATGGAGAAAATTCACCAATAAAGAAATTTTTAGAAAAAAATCCTGATGGAGGAATGCATCATATATGTTTAGAAGTTTCAGATATTAATAAATCTTTAAAAGATTTAAGTAATAAAAAAGTAACAATTTTAGGAACTGGAGAACCAGTAAAAGGTTCACACAATAAACAAATCTTATTTTTACACCCTAAAGAGTTTTGTGGAACATTAATTGAATTAGAAGAAGAATAGTAGTGGTCGAATTTCTAAAAGGTTTTTTAATATATGTGATAATATGGTGGATAGTTCTGTTTGCAATATTACCTTTTGGTATAAGAAAACCAGACAAAGTAGAAAAAGGACATGCCGAAGGGGCCCCTCAGAATCCACATATTTTAAAAAAGTTTATGATAACATCACTAATCGCTTTTTTTTTATGGTTGATAATATTTTATTTTATTAAAAATCAAATTTTTACTTTTGAGTATAATTAAATAAAAAATGAAATTATCTGAATATTTTTTAAAATCACGTAAAGAAACATCATCTGATGCAAAATTAATATCACATAAATTAATGATTAAATCATCAATGATTAAACAAATAACCACCGGAATATATACTTGGTTGCCACTTGGTTTAAAAGTATTGCAGAAAATAGAAAATATAGTAAGAAGCATTCATAATGAATACGGATGCCAGGAGTTGTTAATGCCGACTATTCAACCATCAAGCATATGGAAAAAAAGTGAGAGATATGATGACTATGGCCCTGAAATGTTAAAATTTTATGATAGAAATAAAAAAGAATTATTATATGGCCCAACTAATGAAGAATTAGTGACAGAAGTTTTTAAAGAATATATTAACAGTTATAAAGATCTACCTAAAAATCTTTATCAGATACAGTGGAAATTTAGAGATGAAATACGACCACGCTTTGGTGTAATGAGATGTAGAGAATTTTTAATGAAGGATAATTATTCTTTTGATCTAACAAAACATGATGCTGAAAAATCATATAACACTATGTTTAAATGTTATTTAGAGATTTTTGACAAAATGGGTTTAAAAGTTATTCCAGTAATGGCAGATCCTGGTGCAATAGGGGGTGATTTAAGTCATGAATTTCATTTAATAAGTGAATCTGGTGATACTAACATATTTTATGATAAAAAAATAGGTGATATCAATAATTTAAACTATAGGAGTTCATTCGAATTATTAAGAAACTTATATTCTGTAACAGAAGAAGAGTATAATAAAAAAAAAGAAATAGATTTAAATAAATTAATTAAAACAAAGGGAATTGAAGTAGGTCATATCTTTTATTTTGGAACTAAATATTCAGAAAAATTAGGTGCTTCAGTTTTGGATAGTAAAGGAAAAGAAATTAATGTAGAAATGGGCTCTTACGGTATAGGAATATCAAGATTAGTTGCTGCAATTATAGAATCTTCACATGATGAAAAAGGTATTATTTGGCCAAAAAATATTTCCCCATTTACTGTCGGACTAATAAATTTAAACAATAAAAGTAAAGAATTAGTTAAAATTTCCAATAATCTTTATAATTATCTTATAAAAAATAATATCGATGTTTTATATGACGATACTATTGAAAGACCTGGTGAAAAATTTGCCAATATGGATTTAATAGGTATTCCTTCACAAATAATTATAGGTGAGAAATCTTTTAAAGAAAATTGTGTTGAAATAAAAGATAGAAAAACAAACAAATTAATAAAAGTCAAAATAGAAGCGTTTGATGAAATTATTAAAAATATTTAGTTTATGTTTAAAAACTTTCCATCACTTTTTATTGCACTTAGATATTTGAAACCAAGTAAAAATAATACAATGGTTTCAATAATATCTTTATTTTCTTTTTTAGGGATAGTTTTAGGTGTTGGTACTTTAATTATAGTTATGTCAGTGATGAACGGATTTAAAATAGAATTATTAGATAAAATAATTGGAATTAACGGTCATTTAAATATCCATTTTTATGAAAATAAATCCAACTCAAATAAATTTGAAAGTTTTTTAAATTCTAATAAAGATGTAAAAGATTTTAGAAAAATAATAGACGGACAAGGTCTTTTAACATCAAAAAAACAATCAACAGGAATAATTATAAAAGGTATTAGCGAAAATGATCTTTTAGATTTAAAAAATGATAAAAAAAAAATGGAAATTAGTAAAAAATTTAATTTTGAAAATGATTCTGTAATAGTTGGAATAAAATTAATGCAAAGATTAAATCTTCAAATTGGGGATAAATTTAAATTAATAATTCCAAAAACATCCTCAACACCCTTTGGAAATATTCCAAAAGTAAAAACTTTTACAATTGGGGGTTATTTTGATTCTGGAATGTATACTTACGATAATAATTTAGTATTTGTAAATTTTATTGATGCAAATAAATTATTTTTAACGAATGAGAACAAATATTATTTTCAAATAGAATTTCACGATATTGATTCTATAGATAATTTTAAAGAAAAATTAAGTAAAACAAACTTATCGAATTATCAATTATATGATTGGAGATTTTCAAATGAAGCTTTTTTTAACGCGATACAAACTGAAAAAAATGTAATGTTTTTAATTTTAAGTCTAATTATTTTAGTTGCAGCTTTTAACATTATTTCAAGTTTGATAATGCTAGTTAAAAATAAACAAATAGATATTGCAATTCTAAGAACAATGGGCGCAAGTCAAAATACAATTATGAAAATATTTTTTTTAAACGGAGCAACAATTGGTTTTTTTGGAACTTTAATAGGGTCTTTGTNTGGAATATTTTTCGTCTTAAATATTAATACTCTTAAGAATTTTNTGGAAAATTTTACAAATACAGAACTTTTTTCTTCAGAAATATACTTTTTATCTAATTTACCCGCAAAAATTAATTCTAATGAAGTTTTATATGTAGTCTTAACAAGTCTTTTCATATCTTTTATTGCAAGCTTTCTCCCNGCTTGGAANGCATCAAAAAGTAATCCAATAGATTTAATAAGAAAAGAGTAGAAAGAAATGGCAACAGTTTTAAAATTAAAAAATATAACAAAAGAATTCTTTGAACCACGAAAGAATATTGTTGCATTAAATAGTGTAAATTTAAATTTATCTGACGCTCAATGTATTTGTTTATTAGGTCCATCTGGTTCAGGAAAATCAACTTTATTACAAATCGCAGGCTTGCTTGATAGTCCAACTAAAGGNGAAATTTTTATAAATAGAAAAAAATGTGATCATTTATCACAAGAAAACAAAAATTTAATAAGAAAAAAACATATTGGCTTTGTCTATCAAAATTTTTATTTACTTGATAGCTTTTCTGCTTTAGAAAATGTTATTATTCCACAATTAATTAATGGTTCTAATTTTAACAATGCAAGAGAAAGAGCAAAAAATCTTTTATCAGATTTAGGTCTCTCAAAAAGATTACACAACAAACCTAGAGAATTGTCTGGAGGTGAAAAACAAAGAGTATCGATTTTACGTGCTATTGCAAATAGACCTAAAATTATTTTAGCTGATGAACCCACAGGAAATTTAGATAAGAAGAATACCGCGAATGTAATTAATATAATTAAAGAACTAGTTAANNAATACAAAATTTCTTTTGTAATCGCGACTCANAACTTATCAATAACAAAAAAGTTTGATAAAATAATAAAATTATCTGAAGGAAAAATTATTTAATTAATGAAAACATTTATACATTTAAGACAGTACTCAAGTTATTCNTTACTAGAAAGTTCTTTTAGAATTAATGAAATAATTAATATATGTAAAGAACACCATATGCCTGCTATAGCATTAACAGATAAACAAAATTTATTTGGAGCTTTTGAATTTTCTTTAGAAGCACAAAAAAATGGAATTCAACCAATTTTAGGAATTAATTTAGAATTAGGAAAGATAGATGATTTAGAATTACCATCAAATATTTTGTTATTAATAAAAAATTACGAAGGTTATAAAAATGTAATCAAATTAATGACAAAACATTATAATGATGAAGAAGGAAACTTATTAAATTTAACTGATCTTGAAAAAAATAAAGAAGGAATAATTTGTTTATCTGGAGATATTAATGGACCAATATCCAAATCTATACTTTTTAAAAATTTCATAGTTGCCGAAAAAATACTTATAAATTTAAATTCTATTTATAAAGATAATTTTTTCATTGAATTAAATAGATCTGGACTTGAAGATGAAAAAAAAACTGAAGATTTTTTTTTATCATCTGCAAATAAATTTAACATACCTGTAGTTGCTACAAATAATAATTATTTCTCTAATATAAATATGCATGAAGCAACTAATGCATTATTGTGTATAAAAAATGTTGATAAATTATCAAATCCTGAAAGAAAATTAATTTCAAAAGCATGCTATTTTAAATCTTCATCTGAAATGATAAAAAATTTTCAAGATATTCCTGAATCTATTTCTAACACTTTGTTAATAGCAAAAAAATGTACTTTTATGCTCGAATCCTCTAAACCTAGATTACCAAAATATCTTAATTCTATAGATAATGAAAACAATGAACTTTATAAATTAGCCCATGAAGGTTTAAATAAAAAGATATTAGAAATCAATAAGCATGAAAATAATAAAATTAATCAAAATAAATATAAAGAAAGATTAAATTATGAAATAAATATTATAAAAAAAACTGAATATTCTGGATATTTTTTAATTGTTTCAGATTTTATTTCATGGGCAAAAAAAGAAAAAATACCAGTTGGTCCAGGTAGAGGTTCCGGAGCAGGGTCTTTAGTTGCATGGACATTAGGAATCACTGACCTAGATCCCATCAAATACGATTTACTTTTTGAAAGATTTTTAAACCCAGACAGAGTTACTCTTCCAGATTTTGATATTGATTTCTGTCAAGAAAAAAGAGATGAGGTATTAAAATATGTAGTTAAAAAGTATGGAAAAAAGAAAGTATCACAAATTATTACATTTGGTTCATTACAATCTCGTAATGTTGTAAGAGATGTTGGAAGAGTACTTCAACTTCCTTATAGTCAAGTAGATAATATAGCTAAAATGATCCCTTATAATCCTGCTAATCCGGTATCTTTAAATGAAGCAATAAATAACGAAAATAAACTTCAAGATTTAAAAAGAAACGATGATTCCGTATCTAAACTTTTAGATATCAGTCTTAAGTTAGAAGGTTTATACCGTCATGCATCAACGCATGCTGCAGGTATTGTAATAGGAGATGAAAATTTAGATGAAAAAATTCCTTTTTATAAAGATGATCCAAAAACTGGCTTACCTGTTACACAATTTTCTATGAAATTTATTGAAAAGGCTGGTTTAATAAAGTTTGATTTTCTAGGTTTAAAAACATTAACTATCATTAATAAGACATGTGAACTTATAAATAATAAAAAAAATATTATCAATATTAATTTAATTTCTTTAAAAGATTCAAATACTTTCGATCTTTTAAAAAAAGGAAATACAATTGGNTGCTTTCAACTTGAAAGTAAAGGAGTTAGAGAATATCTTAAAAAATTATCACCTGATAGATTTGAAGATATTATAGCAATGATTTCATTGTATAGACCAGGACCAATGGAATATATAGAAAATTATATAAAAAGGAAACATGGCACAGAAGATATAATTTATTTACATCCAAAATTAGAAACTGTTCTTTCTGAGACATATGGAATAACTATTTATCAGGAACAAGTAATGAAAATAGCCCAAACTCTTGCAGGTTTTTCTTTATCCCAAGCTGATACTTTAAGATGGGCAATAGGAAAAAGAAAAANAACTTTAATGTCTTCTTTAAAAAAAGATTTTATTGAAGGATGTATAAAAAATAATGTTAAAGAATACCAAGCTGAAACTATTTTTAAACAAGTAGAAACTTTTGCAGGTTACGGATTTAATAAATCTCATGCCGCTGGTTACGCATTAATTGCTTATCAAACAGCNTTCCTTAAAGCTAATTATCCAGTTGAATTTATGACANCGTCTATAAATTCTGAATTAAANCATACNGATAAAATAAATCGTTATTTAGATGATAGTAAAAGTATGAATATTAAAATATTAAAACCAAATATAAATTATTCTAATAGTCTTTTTACAATAGAATTAGACAACCAAAACAATCAAGCAATTAGATATGGTTTATCTGCACTTAAAAATGTTGGAACAAATAGTACATTAAAAATTGAAATGGAAAGAAAAAAAAATGGAAAATATAAAAATATTGAAAATTTTTGTAACAGACTTAACGATGAAAATATAAATGTAAGACAATTAGAATTTTTAATTAAATCAGGTTCCTTCGATGATTTAGATAAAAACAGAGCAGAACTTTTTAATAATATAAATAATATAGTTCAAATAATAAGAGACAATGTAAAAAATATTGACCAAAATAGTTTATTCAAAGATCATTTAGATTCTGAAAACGTTATAAATTTAAACCGAAGNGATAGAGAATGGAGTAAATCTGCTACATTAAATTTCGAATATGAGTCACTTGGTTTTTATTTATCCCAACATCCACTTAAAGATTTTGATATTTTTCTTAAAAAAAATAATTTCATGAAGTATAACGAGATAGAAAAATTAATGATTAATACTAATAATGAAGAAAAAAAATTTTTTAAAATAACCGCTTTACCTATTGATATGAAAGAAAGAACCTCAAAAAAAGGAAATAAATATGCATATGTACAATTTTCAGANACTACTGCAAATTTTGAAGCTATAATTTTTTCTGATCTCTTAAAAACATCAACAGAATTAATACAAAACCACGAATTACTTTTGTTAACTTTAGAGGCTGTTAAAAAAGATAACAATATAAGTTTTAGGGTTCAAGAAATACTAACATTAAGGAAATTTATTAATGAAAGTAACAAAAAAATAAAAATTGTAACAAATGAAGAAATAAATATTACTAAATTAAAAGAGTATTTAAATAAATATAAAGATAATTATGGATCTGAAATTTGTTTATTAGTAGACATTGATAACAAATTAGTAAACATATCCATCCCAGGTAAATTTGATTTTTTTAATATTATAAATAATAAAACTGAAGATATTAAATTTTTAAATTAATTTTCTTGTAATTACTCATTTTTATTATAAAACAATCAATTAATTAATTTTTTATGANNNTAAATNTTAAACTNAGAGATCTTTTAGAAGCNGGTATGCACTTAGGGCATAAAACCAATAAGTGGAATCCAAGTATGGATAAATACATTTACGGTTCTCAGGACAGCATTCATATTATAGACCTAAGAAAGACTTTTACTTTATTAAATAGTGCATTGTCTTTTATTGAAAGCACTATAAAGAATAACGGCTTAATTTTATTTATTGGAACCAAATCACAAGCAAGTGATATTGTAAAAAAACACGCGATTGAATGTAAGCAATTTTATGTTAATAAGCGATGGCTTGGTGGAATGTTAACAAATTGGAACACAATTTCAAATTCTTTAAATTTTTTAAATTCACTTAATAATAAAGTATCAAATGAAAACCTTCGTCTTAAGAAAAAAGAAATTTTACAAATGAATAGGAAAATAGAAAAGATTGAAAAATATTTAGGTGGTCTTAAAGATATGGGTTCACTTCCACACGCAATATTTGTTGTTGATGTTAATAAAGATTCCATAGCTGTAAATGAGGCAAATAAATTAAAAATACCTGTAATAGGTATTTTAGATACTAACTCTTCTCCAATTGGAATAGATTATCCAATTCCTGGAAATGATGATTCTAGGAAATCTATTGAATTAATATGTTCATTAATATCAAAAACAGTTTTAAAAAATAAACAAAAAATAAATTTTAAAGAGAATAAACAAGACAAAGAAAAAAAAACTGCAATTACAAGAATACCAAAAAAAAATGAAGTCAAAAAAGAATTAAAAAAAAGAAAAAAAACTAAATGAATAAAATTTCTACAAGTGATATCAAAAAATTAAGAGATCTCACTGACGCAGGCTTTTTAGATTGTAAGGAAGCTCTAGAAAATTCCTCATCAGATATAGATAAAGCAATAGAATTTTTAAGAAAAAAAGGTATTTCTAGTGCAAAAAAAAAAGGAGATAGAAAAACAAGTGAAGGTTTAATAGCAATTTCTAAAGATAAATTAAACAAAGAAGCAAGCGTTATTGAAATCAATTCTGAAACTGATTTTGTAGCTAGAAATGAAAATTTTCAAAATTTTGTATTTAATTTATCAAAAATAAATTTAAATCAAAAAGGAAATTTAGATAAATTAATTAAAGCAAAATATAATAATAAAGAGAATGTTTCAGACACATTAACTAATTTAATTTCTACAATTGGCGAAAATCTAATAATTAGAAGATGTAAGTATATAAGTATAGATAATGGTTTTATTGGAACATATGTTCATAATGTTGAAAAGAATGATATGGGAAAAATAGGTATATTATTGTCTGTTAAAACAGATATAGATTTTTTAAATATTAATGATTTTTTAAAAAAAATGTGTATGCATATTGCTGCAGCAAATCCCATTTCAATATCGCCGTCTAATCTTGATGAAAACATTTTAAAAAAAGAAAGAGAATTTCATTTAGAAGAAATAAAAAAAACTGGAAAAAACCAATCTATTCAAGAAAAAATGTTAGTGGGAAAAATGAATAAATATTTTAATGAAGTTATTTTATTAGAACAAAATTTTGTAATGGATGATAGTATTAAAATAAAGCAGTATATAGAAAATACTTCAAAAGAACTCAAAGGTAGTATCGAAGTAAAAGAATTTATTCGTTTTAAAATTGGTGAAGTAATATAATTAATATTCAATAAAATTTATTTTAATCATATGATTAGTAAAATTAAATATAAAAGGGTTTTACTAAAACTTTCTGGAGAAGTACTTTTAGGAAATAAATTACACGGAATTGATGAAAAAGTTGTAACTTTTTTAGCTGAAGAGATAAAAAAAGTATATAAAAAAAGAATACAAATAAGTGTTGTAATAGGAGGAGGAAATATTTTTCGTGGTACAGATGCAATATCTGTAGGAATAGAAAGAACTACTGCTGATTATATGGGTATGCTAGGTACCGTTATTAATGCTCTTGCAATTCAAAATGCTCTTGAAAAAATTTCAATACCTACAAGAGTTTTATCATCTATACCTATACCAGCTGTATGTGAATCATATATTCGTAGACGTGCAATTAATCATTTACAAAAAAATATAGTTATCATTTTCGCAGCAGGAACAGGAAATCCGTATTTTACAACCGATACAGCTGCAGCTCTTAGAGCCTCCGAAGTATCCGCAAGCGTTATTTTAAAAGGAACTAAAGTAGATGGTGTATATTCTTCTGATCCAAAAAAAAATAAAAAAGCTAAGAGATATAAAACTATAAAATATTCAGAAATTCTTGCAAATAATCTTAAAATTATGGATGGATCAGCTATTGCTTTAGCAAGAGACAACAATATTCCAATAATTGTTTTTCCAATTAATAAAAAAAATGCTTTTTTAAATGCTATATTTAATAAAGGACAATATACAATAATTAAATAATTGATATGACAATATCTGTTGATGAATACAAAAGTAAAATGGAAAATACTCTAAAAATTTTTCATGAAGAATTAAACAGATTAAGAACTGGTAGAGCAACTCCTTCACTTCTAGAACCTGTTTTTGTAGAAGCATATAATTCAAAAATGAAAATATCCGAGCTAGCTACAGTTAATGCACCGGAACCTAAATTATTAACAGTTCAAGTTTGGGATAAATCAATGGTTCAAAACATTGAAAAGTCCATTCGTGAATCTGAATTAGGTTTAAATCCAAGTTCAGACGGGCAATTAATAAGAGTTCCTCTACCAAATTTGACAGAAGAAAGACGATTAGAATTAACCAAAGTTGCGTCTAAATTTTCTGAGGATGCAAAAATATCTATTAGAAATATTAGAAGAGATGCTATGGATAAAATTAAAGAGGAAGAAAAAAATAATTTGATTTCAGAAGATGAACAAAAATCTATTTCAGATGATGTTCAAAAAATTACAGATGAAAAAATAAAAACAATAGAGGGTGTTTTTGAAGATAAAAAAAAAGAAATTATGCAAATTTAATGTCAAGAACAAAATTAATTACACCACAACACGTTGCAATTATTATGGATGGAAATAATAGATGGACTAAAAAGCACAAATTAA
The DNA here is from genome assembly GCA_002711715.1 of Pelagibacteraceae bacterium. The sequence goes on from PARY01000017.1 coordinate 19,424, forward strand.
AAGGTTTCGTAGGACATGAAAAAGGAATTGATTCTATTCAAAATGCTGTTGATACAGCTAAATTATTTAATATTAAATATTTAACANTATTTAGTTTTTCATCTGAAAATTGGNCNAGGCCAAAAAAAGAAGTTAATTTTCTTATGAGTCTNTTAAGAAAATATTTATCAGATNAAATTAATAAATTAATAAAAGATAATATTTCNGTAAGAATGATNGGTGATAAAAAANAATTACCTAAAGATATTNTTAAAAAAATTAACAGTTATCAAAAATTAACTTCTAAGAATAAAGGCTTAAATCTAATTTTTGCATTTAGTTATGGAAGTAGAAATGAAATCGTACATGCTTTAAAAAAAATAATTAATAAATTTTTAAAAAAAAAATTTTTAATTAACGAAATTACAATCTCATCAAATCTATTTACAAAAAATATACCAGATCCTGATTTACTTATTAGAACAAGTGGAGAAAAAAGGTTAAGTAATTTTCTTTTATGGCAATTAGCATATACTGAATTAGTTTTTTTAGATGTTTTATGGCCTGATTTTAAAAAAAAACATTTTGTTGATGCATTAAATCAATATTCAAAAAGGCTAAGAAGATATGGATCTAGATAAAATTACAAATATTAGTAATAATTTTTTAAAAAGATTTTATTCAATATTATTTCTAATTCCTATTTATTTNTATTCAGTCATATCTAAACATTATTTATCAACTCTAATTATATTTACAACATCCTTAATTCTATCAATTGAGTGGTTTAAAATTACTCAAAAGGATATTGAAAAAACAAAAATTATTTTATTTTCATTCTTAATTTTTTTAAATCTTTTTATTTCAACTTTAACAAGTTTCTTTTATTCAATATTCGTAACTTTAATTTTTTTATTTTTAATTTTATTAAAAATTTTTTTTAAAAAANATAGTTATAAAAATTTGTCATGGTTATTTTACGGTTTTATATATATCACTATTCCATTAATTATTTTTCTTCAAATAAAAAAAATTGATAATGGTAATTATATACTTTTATGGGTATTAATTATAATTTGTACAACTGATATATTTTCTTACATATTTGGAAATTTAATTAAGGGACCAAAAATTTTTCCTAAGTTAAGTCCGTCCAAAACTTATTCTGGAACTTTCCTAGGGATTATTAGTGGGGCCTTTCTCGGTGTCATCTATTCATTAAATTATTTGAATTTAGATAATAAATATATTTTAATTTTATTTTCTGTACTGATTTCCTTATCAGGACTATTTGGTGATTTATTTATGTCAAAAATAAAAAGAAATTTTCATATAAAGGATTCTGGCAACATATTACCAGGACACGGTGGTCTTTTAGATAGATATGACTCCATAAGTTTTGGCCTTATTGCCATATTTTTTATACAATATTTTCTTTAATATAAATAAAAATGCCATTTAAAAAAACTATTTCAATTCTTGGATCTACAGGTTCAATAGGATCTAATACTGTAGATATTTTATCGGCAAATAAAAAAAAATTTTCTGTGTGTTCATTGGCATCAAAAAATAATATAAATTTACTTTCTAAACAGGCGCTTTTATTAAAGCCTAAAATAGTAGCTATTCAGAATAAAAATAAATATAAAGATTTAAAAAATAATTTATTCGGAAAAAAAATAAAAATTCTAGCTGGGGATGAAGGTGTAATTGAATGTACAGATAATAAAGTAGAAGTTGTTGTTGCGTCGATAGTTGGTATAGCTGGATTAAAACCTACATTACATTCAATAAAAAATTGTTCAAAATTATGTTTGGCAAACAAAGAATGCTTAGTATCTGCGGGTAATTTTTTTATGAATAAAATATCTAAATATAAATGCAAATTATTGCCATTAGATTCAGAACATAATGCAATATTTCAATTATTTGATTTTAATAAATCGAATAATGTGGACTCTATAACTTTAACGGCATCTGGAGGTCCTTTTAGAAATTATAATTTACAAAAATTAAAAAAGGTAACATTAAACCAAGCTTTAAAACATCCTAATTGGAAAATGGGTCAAAAAATTACAATAGATTCTGCAACTCTTATGAATAAAGCTTTTGAAATTATTGAAGCGTATTATTTATTTAATTTAAAATTAAGCCAAATCAATGTAGTTATTCACCCAGAATCCATTATTCACAGTATGGTTAATTTTCCAGATGGATCAACATCGGCTTTATTAAGTAACCCTGATATGAGAATACCAATATTTTACGCATTAAATTGGCCATCAAGAAAATATTTCAATGTAAAAAAAATTGACTTAATTAAAATAAAAAATTTGTCATTTGAGAAACCTAATAATTATCTTATGGATTCTATTAAACTTGCTTATTATGTTTTAAAAAAAGGCGGTTCTTATCCATTAATATTGAACACTGCTAACGAGGTAGCGGTTAATTATTTTCTAGAAAAAAAAATTAAATTTTTAGATATTCTAAAAATTATAAAAAAAATTTTATCTAAAAGTAAAAATTATAAAATCAATAAGATAGACGATGTCTACACCATCGATGAAAAAATTAGATTATCAACCTCTGAATACATAAATAGTAAATGGAAATTTTAAATAACATAATCTTTTATTTCTTTTCTTTTGTAATTGTTTTATCAGTCATTGTTTTTGTCCATGAATTTGGTCATTACATTATTGCTATATTAAATAAAGTTAAAGTTGAAACCTTTTCCATTGGATTTGGCAAAGAAGTTTATGGTTGGAATGATAAAAGAGGTACAAGATGGAAAATTAGCATATTACCTTTTGGCGGTTATGTTAAAATGTTTGGAGAAGATATTTTTTCAAAAAAAAGAATACCTCCATCATTATTAAAATTTGCTTTTAGTCATAAAACTGTTTATCAAAGGTTTATGATTGTTGCAGCAGGACCCATTGCTAATTTTTTATTTGCAATAATTTGTTATACATTTTTATATACTTTCATAGGTAAATTAAATGCTCCACCAGTAGTAAGTTCAGTGGAGAAAAATAGTCCTGCTGAAATTGCTGATGTAAGAAAAGATGACAAAATCTTAAAAGTAAACAATAAAATAGTTAATAGTTTTTATGATATTAGGAAAANTATCTATTTATCAAGAACAGATTTTATAGATTTTGAAATATTAAGAGATAACAATATAATTGTTAAAAGTATTAAACCAACATATGATCAAAAAAAACAAAATGTTCCCAAAATTGGAATTTATTCTCCTGAACAAGTTTTAACAAAACATCCTTTTTATTTTTCATTATATTTNGGAATAAAAGATACATATGAAATTTGTTCAATAACATTAAAAGGTCTTCATCTTTTGATTATAGGAGAAGGATCTAAAAAAGACATAGGAGGCCCTTTAAAAATTGCAGAAATCTCTGGAAAAGTTTTAGAAGCTGGTTTTTTACCTTTAATTAAGTTAATAATAATTTTGTCAATAACTATAGGACTGATTAATTTATTTCCCATACCTATATTAGACGGAGGGCATTTAGCGTTATACGTTTTAGAAATTTTATTTGGACAACCTGTTAATAAAAATGCTCAAGAAATAATGTTTAANATTGGCTTTGCCATTATTGTTACGTTGGCTATATTTTTAACTTATAATGATATAATTAATTTATTTAAGCTTTAAAATTCGTAATAATTGGTTATTATCAAAAAAAGGTGGTAAATCAGGTAATTATACTGTGGATAATTCATAAATGCATTTAAAATTAAGAACATTTTTTGTAATATTTCTATTTTTTATATTATTTAACTATAATTTTTCTTTTGCTGCTCCAGAAAGTAANGTAAAGGCTNCTGATTCNGAAAGAAACATAGAAGTCGATAAAATAATTGTTAAAAACAATCAAAGAATTGATACAGAAACAATAATATCGTATTTAGGTTTAAAAATTGGAGATAAAGTTAACTATAAAATTTTGAATACTAAATTAAAAGAAATGTATAAGTTAGGATTGTTTTCAGATATAAAATTCAGAGTTTCAAACAATAATTTAGTAGTTCTAATAAAAGAAAATCCAATGATCAATAATGTTAATTTTATTGGAAATAAAAAAATAAAAGAAGATATAATGAGAAAAGAAATAAAACTAAAGTCTAGAAATGTTTATAAAAAAGAAGAATTACAAGATGCTATAAGTATTNTTCGTGATTTGTATAAAAGATCAGGATATTTTTCAGCGAAAATAAAAACAAANATTTCAAATTTATCTCAAAATAGAATTGATATAACAATTAAAATTAACGAAGGAAGTAAGACAAAAATTAAAGGTATTAAATTTATTGGAAATAAAATTTTTTCAGATAAAAGACTTAAAGGAATATTATCTACAAAAGAAACAAAGGCATGGAGAATTTTATCTGCAGGAGATATTTATGATCCTGATAGAATAAATTATGATAAAGATTTACTTAGAAGATACTATTTAGAAGAAGGTTATGCAGATTTTAAAATAAATTCTGCTGTTGCTGAATTAACAAAGGATAAATCTGGTTTTTTTATAACCTACAGTGTAGATGAAGGTGAAAAATATAAATTTGGGAATATAATAATTGACAATCAGAACGCTAATGAATTAAAAAATGAAGATATTAAAAAATTGACAAAAGACATAGAAAATAAAAATTATAATATTAATAAATTAGATGAAGTTATTAAAAATATAAAAGAATATGGTGGAAATAAAGGTTTTGCTTTTCTAGTAGTAAGACCAAATTTAAAAAGAAATAAAGAAACAAAAAAAATTGATATTACGATCAATGTAGGTAAAGCCAAAAAAATATATGTAAGCAGAATAGATATTAAAGGTAATACTAGAACAAAAGATAAGGTAATAAGAAGAGAAATGAGATTTAACGAAGGTGATGCTTTTAGTAATGAAAAGCTAAAAAGATCTGAACGAAGAATTAGAAATTTAGGTTTTTTTGAAACAGTTGAATCTTCTAATAAGCAAACAAAAAAAATGGATAGAACTGATGTTGTGTTAAAAGTAGCTGAAAAATCAACAGGACAATTTAATATAGGTGGAGGTTTTTCCAGTACTAACGGAGCCTTAGCTAATGTCGGTATTGCTGAAAAAAATTTTTTAGGAAAAGGACAAGATTTAAGACTAAAATTTACTGTAGCTGAAAAAGCTACTCAATTGGATTTTGGATTCACGGAACCTTATTTTTATAATAAAGATATAATATTAGGATTGGATNTTTTTAAAATTAAAACAACCTATGCAGATGAAAGCTCATATGATAATGACACAATAGGAACTGGTTTTAGATTAGGTTATATGGTGACTGATAAGACTAGACATGTGTGGAATTATTCCTATAAAGATGAAGAAATTCAAGGAGTTAAAGCTGGTGCGTCAGAATTTATTAGTAATCAAAAAGGTCAATATTCAACTTCTGCTATATCTCATAAATTAACATATTTTGGTGTAAATGATAGATTTGCACCGACTAAGGGAACAACGTGGAATTTCGCAAATCAATTAGCTGGTTTAGGGGGCACAATAAGTTTTTTTAAATCTGATATTAAACATGATTTTTTTTATTCTGTTACTGATAATTATGTTTTATCAACTCATTTAAAAGCAGGTTATATTTTTGGTTACAATGATGACAAGGTAAAACTTAAAGATAGATATTTTTTAGGAGCTGATTCGTTCCCAGGCTTTGAAACNGCAGGTATTGGTCCAAGAGATACAACTTCTACAAATAAAGATGCTTTGGGAGGTAATTCTATGTACTCAATTAGAACAGAGCTAAAATTTCCAATTCCTGGTGTTGCACCGCAATTAGGAATAAATGGAGCAATGTTTGGAATAGCAGGTGCGGTATCAGATATTGATGAAACTGGTGGGGAAAAAATAAAAGATGATTCTACCCCTAGAATTTCACTTGGTTTTGGTATACAATGGAAATCTCCTTTCGGTCCAGTGAGACTAGATTTTGCTCATGCGATTATGAAAGAAGATTATGATAGGACTCAATTTTTTAAATTTAATTTTGGAGCATCGTTTTAAATATGAAAAACATTAAATATATATTAACTTTTCTACTTTTTATTTTTTATTTAAGCCCTGTTTATTCTCAAGATAAAATTGCTACTTTAGATGTTTTTAAATTGTTAAAAGATTCAAAAGCAGCGATTAGCATAACAGAACAATTAAACGCTGTTGCAAAAAAATATGAAGTACAAGGTCAAGAAAAACAAAAAACTATACAAAAACAAGAAGAAGAATTNTTAAGACAAAAATCAACATTAACACCTGAAGCTTTTTTAGATAGAAAAAATACTTTCGAAAAAAAAGTTATAGANTTTAATAAGGATACTCAAACAAAACGTANGAATATAACGGCAGCAAGAAAAAAAGCTATAGAGGAAGTTGAAAAAGAAGTTGAAGTAATTTTAAAAAAAATTATTGAAACTGATAAAATTACAGCTGTTATAAAGAAAACATCTGTTGTTTTATCGGAAGATTCAATAGATATTACTCAAAAAGTTATAGATGAATTAGATAAAAAATTNAGCAGCGTTAAAGTTGATGTAACGCCTTAATTTTATTTATGACAGACCCTAAATTTTTTCCAAAAAGTAAAAAACTTACTTTAGAACAGATATCAAAGTTAACAAAAATATCTTTGCCTAAATCTACAAATAAAAATAGAATTTTTTCAGATATTTCAACCTTGGATACTGCTTCGAAAGATAATGTTAGTTTTTTAGATAATAAAAATTATATAAATCAGTTTAAAAAATCTAAAGCAGGGGCATGTTTTTTCAGAAAAGATTTTGAAAAAATTGCGCCAAAAAATATGATTGTTCTTATCAGTGAAAATCCTTATCACTCATTTGCAATTGTTGCAAATGCTTTTTATCCAATGAAAGATATTACCGCAGGAGTTCACCCAAAAGCTCATGTAGAAACTAGTGTAAAATATGATGATACAGTGCAAATAGCTCCTGGAGCTGTTGTTTCTAGCGATGTTGCTATTGGTTCGAATTGTTTAATTGGGGCAAATACAGTAATTTTATCAGGAGTAAAAATTGGTGACAATACTGTAATTGGGCCAAATTGTACTATTGCTTATTCAATAATTGGATCAAATGTAAAAATACATAACGGCGTAAGAATTGGACAAGACGGTTTTGGTTTTGCTCAGAATGATAATGTTAATCTAAAAATGCCTCAGCTTGGAAGAGTTTTAATAAATGATAGTGTAGAAATCGGATCTAATTGTTGCATAGACCGTGGTACAGGACCTGATACTATAATTGGAGAAGGTACAAAATTAGATAATTTAGTTCAAATAGGACATAATGTTATAATAGGAAAAAATTGCATTTTTGTTGCTCAATCAGGAGTATCTGGAAGTACACAACTTGGTAATAATACAATAATTGGTGGCCAAGTTGGTATAGCTGGACATTTAAAAATAGGCAACAATGTTAGAATAGCAGCAAAATCTGGTGTAATGAAAAACATAGAGGATGGNATGACAGTAGGTGGTGTACCTTCTGTGCCTATTAATGATTGGCATAGNCAAACAATTGTTTTAAAAAAATTAATAAATAAAAGAAAAAATGAAAAATAACGAATTATCTTTAAATGAAATAAAAAAATTAATACCACATAGAGAACCAATGCTTTTAATTGATAAAGTAAAAATAATTAAACCATTTGAGTCTGCTATTGGTATAAAAAAAATAAAAAAAAAAGATATTTATTTTAAAGGTCATTTCCCAATGAAACCTATTATGCCAGGAGTATTTATAATAGAAGCATTAGCACAGACTGCCTCTGTTTTAGTTATGCATTCGTTAAAAATGACATCTGATGATAAATTGGTTTATTTTATGAGTTTAGAAAATGCTAAATTTAGAAAACCTGTTGTACCAAATTCTACACTTATTTTAAATGTAAAAAAAAAACAACACAGAGGTCTAGTTTGGAAATTTTCTGGTGAAGCAATTGTAGGTAAAACCAAAGTTGCTAACGCAACTTATTCAGCGATGATTGTTAAGTAGCAATTTGTAACAATCAGTTAATTGATTTTTTTTCTTCTATATTTATTTTTCAATTTAATGAAAAATTCTATTCATAAAACAGTTATCATTGATACAAAAACTAAATTAGGTAAAGATATTAATATCGGGCCGTATTCTATAATCGGAGCTAATGTTCAAATTAAAAGTCATGTTAAGATTCACTCTCATGTTAATATTCAAGGNCATACCGTTATAGATGAAGGCACCGAAATATTTCCTTTTGCTTCAATTGGAACAATTCCACAAGATTTAAAATATCATGGAGAAAAATCAAAATTAATTATTGGAAAGAAAAATAGAATTCGCGAACATGTTACAATAAACCCAGGAACTAAAGGAGGAGGATTAATAACAAAAATAGGAAATAATTGTCTTTTTATGGTTGGGTCTCATGTTGCTCATGATTGCATACTAGGAAATAATGTCATTATGGCTAATAACGCAACCCTTGCAGGGCATGTAAAAGTAGACGACTTTGCAATAATAGGTGGTTTATCCGCTGTACATCAATTTGTTAGAATAGGAAAACATGCAATGGTTGGTGGTATGTCAGGTGTTGAAAACGANGTTATACCATANGGTTCTGTTATGGGTAATAGNGCATATTTATCTGGTTTAAATATTATTGGACTTAAAAGAAGAGNTTTTAATAGNAAGCAGATACATGATTTAAGAACAGCTTTTAGATTAATTTTTTCTATAGAAGGAACCGCTTTTGAAAGATTAAAAGATGCTATAAAAATTTATAATAAAAATAGAGTTGTCATGGATATTGTTAGGTTTATAAAAAATAAATCTNCATCTAGAGCTATATGTCAACCAAAACAAAAAAATAATGTTTGATAATATCGCTATTATCGCAGGTTCNGGGAATTTACCTTTTAAAATAGCTACTTATTTAAAAAAGTTAAATTCTAAGTTTATTGTTTTATCTATAAAAGGTTTTTCTAATATTAAATTGTATAAGAGTTTTAAATCTTATTCATTAAGAATGGGTGAGGGATCAAAAGCAATCAAAATTTTAAAAGAAAACAATGTAAAAAAGATTATTTTTTTAGGAGCGCTTGATAGACCCAGTTTATCAGATTTGAAACCAGATTTATGGACGTTATTCAAAGTTTTTAAGTTTATTTTTTTTAAAAAAACTGACGATGTTATTTTAAGAAACGTAGTAAATATTTTTGAAAANGAAGGTTTCAAAGTAATTGGACTTCCAGATATAACACAGAGTTTCTTNTTAAAAAAAGGTATTTATGGAACAAAAAAAATATCTAAGAACGATCTTCAAATAATTAATAAATTGCTTAAAAAAACTATTCAATGGACAACTAAGGATCTTGGACAAAGTATAATAGCATCAAAGGAAAAAATACTTTTAAAAGAAGATAGAAAAGGAACAAATAATTTAATTATTAGATCNTTAACTAAAAAATATAGTAAAAACAGNTATATATTTATAAAAGTTATGAAATTACATCAAGATCCACGTATAGACTTACCAACATTTGGNTTTAATACACTAAAAAAATTAGTAGAAACAAATATTAAATATATAGTTCTTAATGCTGATTCTACTGTTATCATGGATAAAAAAAAAATACTTAAATNTTTAAAAAAGACTAAAAAAATTCTTTTATCTGTAGACATTCAAGATTTAGGTAAAAAAAATATTAGTTTTAAATATGAATAATCAAAAGAAAAGTATAAAAATTTATATGATTGCTACTGAGCCATCGGGTGATGTTATAGGGTCTAATTTGATTAAATCATTAAAAAAGACAAAAAAGAATAGGTTTAAGATTTTTGGTATTGGNGGGCCTAAAATGATTAAATCTGGGTTAACTAAGAGTTTATTTCAAATAAAAAAATTATCAATTTTTGGTATTTTTGAGATTATACCAAAAATATATAAGGTTTTTTCTTTACTTAAAATGACAGAAAAAGATTNAATAAAAATTAAACCNAATGTATTAGTTACTATTGACAGCCCAGATTTTAATTTTAGAGTTTTGAAAAGAATTTCAAATAAAATTCCCTTTACAAAAAAGATTCATTATGTAGCTCCTACTGTTTGGGCTTGGAGGAGTGGAAGGGCAAAATATTTATCTAATTATGTTAANAAGCTTCTTACAATTTTACCTTTCGAAAAAAAATATTTTACAAAATACAATTTAAATACAAAATTTGTAGGACATCCTGTTTATGAAATAAGTAAAGATAAAAAAATTAATAAAAAAAAATTATATGTTAAATATAAAATCAAAANNGGATGTAAAATTTTATCTTTTCTTCCTGGNAGTAGGGTATCAGAATTAAAAAAAAGCNTCCCTGTGTTAATAGAAACAATTAATTTAATTAAAAGTCGTTCAAATTTTAATATACATGTATTATTTTATATTTTACCTCACTTAAAAAAATATTTTAATAAATATAAATTTAATTTTTTATATTCCATTATTGATGAAACTGATAAATATGGTGCTTTTAAAATTAGTAACGCTGCAATATCTACATCTGGAACAGTTGCAGTCGAATTGAGCTATTTTAACATTCCTACAATTGTTATTTATAAACTGAATCTCTTTTCATATTTGATAGCGAAGATTTTTGTTAAAATTAAGCATGCTAATTTATTAAATATTTTAGCAAAAAAATATATTATTCCTGAATTTCTTCAATTTAAATGTCGACCGGATTTAATCTGTAATGAATTAATAAAATTACTTAATAATAATTCTTACGCAAAAAAACAACTTTATGAATGTAAAAAGNTTTTGTTTAAATTAAAAATTAATAACAAATTACCNAGTGTTAANGCTGTTAACGAAATTATTANCGANTTTTAAGCCCAGTTTTTATTAATGAAGAAATTGATTTNAAAATTGATTTTTTATTATCTCTTTTATCTAACTCTATATAATCCCTTTTTGGGTATCCAGAATATAATTGTCTAGGTCTAGATATTTTTCTTGATGGTTCCTCAATCATTTCTCTCCAATGCGCCACCCATCCAACTGTTCTTGCTACAGAAAAAACTGCAGTATACATTGAAAGTGGAAAACCTAGAGCCCAAAGTAAAATACCTGAATAAAAATCTACATTAGGATATAATTTTTTCTTTTTAAAATAATTGTCATTTCTAGCAGCATCTTCTAGATCAAGCGCTATGCCTAAATAAGGATTATTTGTTCTTCCCAATTCATTTAAAACATTATGACAAGCTTCTCTCATTGCTGTAGCTCTTGGATCATAACTTTTATAAACTCTATGACCAAATCCCATTAATCTGAATGGATCTTTTGGATCTTTAGCACGTTTTATAAAATCCTTTATTTTTGTATTTCTTTTTATTTTCATAAGCATTTTCATTACTTCTTCATTAGCTCCACCGTGGGCTGGACCCCATAGGGAGGCAATTCCAGCAGATATGCAAGCAAAAGGATTTGCTCCTGAAGAACCAGCTAATCTAACTGTAGAAGTTGAAGCATTTTGTTCATGATCTGCATGCAAGATTAATAATTGATTCATTGCTTTTGTAATTATTGGATTAGAAATATAATCTTCACAAGGTGTCGCAAAAGTCATTCTCATAAAATTTTCAGCGTAGGTTAAATTATTATTTGGATAAATTACAGGTTGTCCTAATGAATATTTATAAGCCCATGCAGCAATTGTTGGCATTTTAGCAATTATTCTATGGGTTGAAATTAGTCTTTGTCTGGCATTTGAAAAATCCTCACTGTCTCTGTAGAAAGCAGATAATGCTCCAACTGTCCCAACCATCACTGCCATTGGGTGAGCGTCTCTTCGAAAACCTTGTATAAAAGTTTTCATTTGTTCATGAAGCATCGTATGGTATTTGATATTATTTTCGAATTTTTCTTTTTGTTTAATGTTAGGCAGTTCTCCGTGTAAAAGTAAATAAGAAACTTCCATAAAATCAGCATGCGTTGCAAGTTCTTCTATTGTATATCCTCTATGCAATAAAATTCCTTTATCACCATCAATAAAAGTGATTTTTGATTCACAGCTTCCAGTAGAAAGAAATCCTGGATCGAAAGTAAAGTACCCAGATTCTTTATATAAATTTCTTACATCTATAACATCTGGTCCTAACGTTGATTCTATTATAGGTAATTGAACTTTTTTATTATTAGATAATTCAATTTCTATTTTTTTATTAATTTTTTTATCCATTTATAAAATTTTCTATTCTTTTTTTTATCTCTAAAAAACCAAGGATTTCCATTATATCATATATTCTTGGGCTTACATCTAAACCTGTGATCATTGCTCTTATATATTGGATAATATCCGATAGTTTTAAACCTTTTTCTATAAGAAATTTAGATATTATTTCTTCAATTTTTTGCTTTTTAAAGTCGGTTTCTATATTTCCTAACACAACTAATAAATCTTTAAATATGGTTTTATTCACTTTTTTAATATATTTTTGTGCTTTTTTTGAAATAGATAATGGAAATTTACTGCAATAAAATAAGGACATTTCGGCTAATTGATTAAGATCACGAGATCTTAATTTAATATTATTTAAACCTAAATTTAATCTTTTTATCGAAATTTCGTCAATTTTAATTTTATATTTTGAAGTGTAATAAGATTCAAGAAACTTAATTATTTTATCATTATTTAATTCTTTAATGTAATGACTATTTACACTTATTAGTTTTTCATTATCAAATTTTGCTGGCGATTTACCTATTTTTTCTAAACTAAACCATTTTATCGCATTTTCTAATGATATAATTTCATCATCACCATGACTCCAACCAAGGCGTAACATATAATTAATTAAAGCAGATGGCAAAATACCTTTGATTTTATATTCCTCGACATCTATAGCTCCGTGTCTTTTTGACATTTTACTTCCATCTGGACCTAGTATAAGTGGGATATGCGCTGTAATAGGTTTTTTCCATTTCATTGCATCATAAATTACATTTTGTCTAAATGTATTTGTTAAATGATCATGACCTCTTACAATATGAGTAATATTCATATCGTAATCATCTACTACAACTGACAACATATAAGTTGGCGTCCCATCTGATCGCATAATAATAAAATCATCCATTTCTTCATTTGAAACCTTTATTGTGCCTTGAATAATATCGTCTATTTTTGTATCACCTTTTATTGGTGATTTTATTCTAATAACTGGGCTGATATCTTTAGGGGCGTCTTTTGGATCTTTTTCTCTCCACTTTCTATTATAACGGAAAGGTTTTTTTAAAATTTTTGCCTCTTCACGCATTTTGTTTAAATCTTCTTCAGAACAAAAACATTTATACGCCAATCCTTTTGCCAAAAGTTCTTCAGCTACTTCTTTATGCCTTTTTTGGTTTTGTGATTGATATATAATTTCATTATCCCAATCAAGATTAAGCCATTTTAAACCATCAAGTATTTTGTTTATTGAGTCTTTTGTAGATCTAGCTTTGTCAGTATCTTCAATTCTAATTAAAAAATTTCCTTTTGTATTTTTTGCAAATANCCAATTAAACAAAGCAGTTCTAGCACTACCAATATGAAAATTTCCAGTAGGTGAGGGCGCAAATCTTGTTACAATTTTCATAGTATAGATTTTCTTTAAGAAATCCTATTTATACATGAATATTTGAATTATTTAAGAAAAATTTTAATAACTTCTTATAATTCCTTTTAATTTTCCCTGAATTTTTATTTNATCGGAGCTAAAAGATTGAATTTTATAATTATCATTTGCCGGTATTAAGTATATTTTATCTTTATCTTTTTTTAATTTTTTTAAAGTTACTTCGTTATTATTAATAAGAGCAACAACTATGTCGCCATTCTCTGCATCATTACAGTATTCAATAATAGCCTTATCTCCATTTACTATTCCTTTATTTATCATTGAATCTCCATCAACTTTTAAAACATAGTTTTTTTTATTAACAGATATTAGATTTATTGGTATTTGAATTTTTTCATCAGTATTTTCTATTGCCTCTATTGGGTTTCCAGCAGCAACGTTACCTAATAATGGGAGACTAATTAAATCATTATTTTTTTTAGAAACTATATTTTTTACTATATTAATAGCTCTTTTTTTATTATCTTTTTTTTCGATAAATCCTCTTTCAACCAATCCATCAATTAATCTTTGTATGCCAGATTTTGATTTTAAACCCATTGCAACTTTCATTTCTTCAAAAGATGGACTGATGTTAGTTTTTTGTATTTTAATTTTTAAGAAATTAAACAGTTTATTTTGTTGTTTTGTAAGCATATTTATATTATAGGAACAAAAGTGGTACATTTCAAGTAAGAATTATCTCTTATAATTACCTGATTTACCACCTTTTTTGGATAATAAACGAATCTCCCTAATTTCTATGGATTTGTCTATAGACTTACACATATCATAAATAGTTAACGCTGTAATAGAAACAGATAATAAAGCCTCCATTTCAACACCTGTTTTAGAAGAACTGTTGCACTTTGAAAGTATTAACAATCCTTTTGACTTGTTTATTATTTCTATTTCAACTGAATTTAAAGGTATTTGATGACAAAGTGGTATTATATCTGAAGTTTTTTTAGCTGCCAATATACCTGCTGTTTTTGCAACTGAAATGACATCACCTTTAATTATTCTATCTTTATATATTTTTTCTTTAGTAGCGGTATTTAAATTAATAAAGGCCTCAGCTATCGCTGTTCTTTTAGTTACTTTCTTATTAGCAACATCAATCATTTTTACATTTTTTTTAGTTTGTTTTGACATTTAAAAAATCTTTTAATTTAGAAGGGTTTTTAAGTAATGTTTCACCAATTAAAAAACCTTTAATTCCATAAGACCAAAGATTAATCATATCTTCAACACTTTTAATACCGCTTTCTGATATAACATATTTATTTTTAGGAATTTTTTTTATAAGTTTTTTTGTATTATTAATATTTATTTTTAGTGTTTTTAGATTTCTATTGTTTATTCCAATAAAGTTACTTTTTAAATTTAACGCTTGTTCTAATTCTTTTTCATCATGAACTTCGAGTAAAACATTTAAACCGTATTCAATTGCTGTAGATTCTAATTCTTTAGCATGATTTTTATCAAGGGCTGCTATTATTAATAAAATACAATCAACATCAGAATTCTTTGATTCAATTATTTGATAATTATCTATGATAAAATCTTTTCTAAGAATAGGTAATTTTGTTATTTTTCTAACTGCTTTTAAATGATTTAAAGATCCATCAAAATATTTTTCATCTGTTAAAACCGACAAGCAGGTCGCTCCATTTTTTTGATAATTTTTTGCTATTTTCACTGGACTAAAACTTTTATTAAATTTTTTCTGACTGGGAGATTTTTTTTTTATTTCAGATATAACTGGTATCTTTCCTTTTTTTAAAACTTTATCGAATGCTTTTTTAAAATCCTTTACTTTCTTTATTTTAGACGTATTTTTTATCAGAAAATTAATACTTTTTTTTTTCTTTTCTTTTTCTATAAAGACTTTTTTATCTTCACAAATTTTTTCTAGAATATTCTTCATTTTTTTTAAGAATTAGTTAATTCAATTAGATCCTCAAGTTTTTTTAAAGTTTTTCCAGATTCTATAGTTTCATTTACTATATCTAAACCACTTTTAATATTTTCTGTTTTCCCATTTATATATAAAGCTGCTGCAGAGTTTAATAGTACGATATCTTTTTTTGCTCCTAATAAATCACCTTTTAAAATTTCCTTTATTATTTCCGCATTTTTTTTGCTATCTCCTCCAANTAATTCCTCTTTTTTACTNTTTTTTAAACCAAACTCATTAGNGTCTATTTCAAATTCTNTTATTGTATTATTTTTTATTTCAGCAATATAATTTTTTCCAGTTGTAGTCAATTCATCATACTCTTTGTCACCAGAAACAACCCAAGCAAAATCAGTTTCCAATTTTTTTAAAACTTCAGCTACTTTAACTAATATGTTTGGGTCATACACTCCTATTATTTGTTTTTTACATTCAACTGGACTCAATAAAGGACCTAATATATTAAAAATTGTTCTTTTCCCAATTTTTTTTCTTATATCAGCAACATTTTTTAAAATTGGGTGGAAGTTAGGTGCAAATAAAAAACATAAATTTATTTTTTTTAAACATTCAATTATTTTTTTTTCATCAAGGTTTATATTTATTCCTAATTCTGAAAGCACATCAGCAGATCCTGTTAAAGAGGANACCGCTTTATTTCCATGTTTTGCAACACAAACACCACTAGCAGCTGTGACTATTGCACAAATTGTAGATATGTTNAATGTTTTAGTACCATCACCTCCAGTGCCACATGTATCAAAAGAATTTCTAAAACCTTTTATAATTTTTGCTTTTTTTTTGATACTTTTAACTGCACCAAATATTTCATCTACACTTTCACCTTTTTTTGATAAAGAAGTGAGAAAATCAATAATCTTATTTTCTTCAATATTTTGTAATAATATTTGATCAAAAGCATTTTCTGAATCTTCAGTATTTAAATCAGATAAATCTTTTATAGATTTTATATAATCATCAAAAGTTTNCATTTATTTATTAGATAGTTCTAAAAAGTTTTTAATTAAATCATGACCGTGTTGGGATGCAATTGATTCTGGATGAAATTGGACTCCGTATACAGGAAGTGTTTTATGTTTTATGCCCATAATCATTCCATTTTTTTTTAATTCAGCAGTTATTTTTAAACAACTTGGCAAACTTTTTCTTTCAATACTTAATGAGTGATATCTTGTTGCTTTAAATGGGTTGGTAAGATTCTTAAAAATATCTGATTTATAATGATAAATACTGCTAACTTTTCCATGCATTGGCTTGTTTTTTATAATTTTTCCACCAAATGCCTGTCCAATTGCTTGATGGCCTAAACAAACACCGAGAGTAGGTATTTTTTTTTTTGATGCTTTTTGTATTAAGTCCAAACATATACCTGCTTCATTTGGCGTACAAGGACCTGGTGACAACACAATTCCTTTATAATTTTTTTTTAAAACTTCTTGCGGTGTAATTTTATCATTTCTATAGACTTCAATTTTTGCACCTAATTCTAAAAAATAATGGTAAAGGTTATATGTAAAACTATCGTAATTATCTATTAGTAAATACATTTTTTTAAAAATTTATTGCATCGTCAGAAGCATTTAAAATAGCTTTTGCTTTATTGATAATTTCATTGTATTCGCTTAAATGATTACTGTCAGCTACTATACCGCCACCGCTTTGAACAAATAGCGTTCTGTTTTTTATTAATCCAGTTCTAAGTGTAATACAACTATCCATTGAACCATCATGAGCAAAATATCCGACTCCACCAGCGTAAAAACTTCTAGAAAAATTTTCAACTTCGTTAATTATTTCCATAGCTCTTATTTTAGGAGCTCCCGTAACTGTACCTGCAGGAAAGCCAGCAGCNAAAACATCAAGAGGGTGATATTTTTTATTTAACTTCCCAGTTACATTGGAAACAATATGCATTACGTGAGAATAATTTTCTATTATCATTTTTTCAGTAACTTTCACAGAGTTTTTTACNGAAACCCTTCCCACGTCATTTCTTCCCAAATCAAGNAACATTAAGTGTTCAGCTATTTCTTTAGGATCAGATAAAAGATCTTTAGCTAATTTTTTATCCTCAGATTCATTTTTACCTCTTTTTCTAGTTCCAGCAATTGGTCTTATAGTTATATTATCATCTTTAAGTCTTACTAATATTTCAGGGCTAGATCCAACTAAAGAAAAATCTTCAAAATTTAATATAAATAAAAAAGGGGAAGGGTTAAGTTTTCTTAAAGATCTATATAGTGAAAAAGGATTTTGTTTAAATTTTTTTTTAAATCTTAATGATGGAACAGTTTGTATAACATCGCCATCATTAATATATTTTTTTATAGAATTAACAACATCATAATATTGTTTTTTATTCATATTGCATAAGACCTTTTCTTTATTTTGAACTTTTTTAATTCTTTTTTGATTTGCTTTTAAAGGTTTTTGTAAATTATTTATTATATTTGTAATTTTATTTTTACTATCTTTATATATTTTATGAATTAAATTTTNATTAATTTTATTTTTTGGTTTTGTAANAGTNTTTACAATACTTATTGTATTTCTTANATTATCGAAAACTGCTACTAAAGAAGTTCTTGCAAAAAATGCNTAAGGAATATTTATAGGATCNNTTTTTTGTTTTGGTAGTTTCTCATAAAACCTTATAAAATCATATCCCATATATCCAACGTATGATGAAACCATTGGTGGAAGATCTCCAAATGTACAAGTTTTCAAAGAACTTATTTCTTTTTTTAAAGTTCTTAAAGATTTTTTATCTATTGTTGTNCATTTTAATATTTTGTCTGATTCAATACCTATAATNGAATATCTNCCTCTTCTTGTTCCACCTTCAATAGATTCCAATAAAAAATTATTTTTTTTTTTTTTTATTAATTTNAAATATGCAGTAATTGGTGTNTCTAAATCAGCAGANATTTCTTTCCATAAACAAAATCTTTTATATTTATTTNATTTAATTTTCTTAGAAAAATCTTTTATATTTGGTGTAATATCCAATTTATTTTTAATATTGCAATCTATCTACAAACTCACTTAATAATCTTTTATTAACACTTATAGGAAATTTTTTTTCTAATATTTTTGTAATTTGCTGAAAATTATCTATTCCATATACTTTANTTATACTTTTTTNAACATCATTAAANTTTTCATCATTAAATTTTACNTCACTCTCAGTTAATGTTTGTANTATAAAATGTTTATCATTTGTTTCATTATCATTAATTGAATCTTTTTTTGATTCAAAAAGTTTTTTTGCAAATTCAGGTGTAATTCCTTGATTTATTATACTTTCTCTATTNATACTTTTTGTAGTNCTGCTACTCATATTTAATGAATCNCTTATTTTCATAAAACTCACNCCCTNTGTTAATTTTTTTCTAAACATTTTTATTTTATNTTTTGTTTTATTANNGACTTCTTCGTCTTTTATATTACTTATTACATCATTATATGCTTCTTCAAATGTTTTTTGTTGTTCATCAACAATTTTATCAACTCTAACGACATAAAATCCATTTTCGGTTTCTTCTATGAATAAATCAGAATCTAATTCACCTTCAAATATCTCGTTATAAAAGTTATTAATTTTAATTTCTTCTGGCAATTGTGAATTAAAAAATATTTTTTTTTCTAGTAAATGTATTTTTTTTAAATTTAAACTTAATTTGTTGGATATATCTTCCAAATTTGATCCATTTGTTATTTCATCTTCAACATTTTTCAATACAAGATCTAATTCNTCATAAGATTTATCTAACGCTATATCTTCTTTTATTTTTTCTTTTACTTGATTTAATTTTTTTACTTTTCCTTCAATTATTTCAGTAACTCTAAGTATATGCCACCCAATATCTGTTTTAATCAATTTAGAAAATTCATTTTTTTTTAAATTAAATACTAGAATAAATTCATCAAAAAGTTGGTCTTTTTCTACCAAACCCAANCTAACATAACTAATTTCCTCTTTATTATTGTCAGCTATTTTTTGAAAATNACTTTCTTTTTTAATTATATTTAGTGTTTCTTTAGCTAATTCTTCATTATTAAAAACAAGTTGGTCTATTTTTCTTTTTTCTGGTTCTGTAAAGTCATTCTTTTGGTTATTATAATAATCTAAAATTTCGCTTTCACTTATCTCAATTTTTTTCTTTACATTATGTATGTCTATAAAAATATAACTAAACGATCTTCTTTCATCGAATAAATATTTTTTTTTATTTTTATTAAAATACTTTAATAACGTCTCTTCTTTTGCATTTTTTATTAGTTTTTTCTCAGAATTTTTGTCAATGCTAGCAATTTTAAAAGATTTTGTTTCTTCTAATTTGTTGTAAATTTTATTTGTTAAGTTTTTTGGATAATCAAGTTGATTTTCAAAGTAATTAGAAAATAATTCTATTATTATTTGGGTTTTAAGATAATCTAAATAAGCTTTTTCTGATCCAAAATTTCTATTTATAAAATTAAGNTAAATATTTTTATCAAATTNATCACTTNCTTTATNTTTAAATAATGGGTTTCCATAAATTTTTTCTTTTAAAATTTTTTCTGATATATTTATATTTATTCTTTTTGCAGCATTTAAAATTAAGTATCTATCTTTTATATTATTTAAAGTTTCATACGCAACGTTTTCCAATTCTATTTTACTTAATTCTTTATCTTTTTTTAAATATCTAACATTTGAGTCAAATTCTCTAAAAAAAATATCACGAGTTATTTTATAATCTCCAACCTTTATAAGGTGAGCGCCACCACTTCTAAAAATATCTCCCACACCCCAAAAAGTAAAACTTATGAATATAAAAAAAAGGATGATTCCTAAAAACCAACCTTTCATATATTTCTTTATATATTGAAGCATTTCTTTAATATAAGATATTAGATAATATCAAACAAACAATGAATAAAGGTAAATTAATTGTTGCAAATTGGAAAATGAATTTCCATTACAAAGATGCCGATAGTTTTTGTAAAAGAATTGTATCAAATAAAAAATTAATAAGAAATAAATTTGTAATTTGTCCTCCGACTACTTTGATTCTACAATTATCATCAAAATTCAAAGAAATTACTTTTGGTGCTCAAGATTGTCATTATGAAAAATTTGGTGCTTATACTGGCGATGTAAGCGCATCAATGTTAAAAAATATTAATTGTAAATATGTTATTGTTGGGCACTCAGAAAGAAGAATTTACCATTTTGAAAATTCTATTGCTATAAAAAAGAAAATAGAATGTGTTTTAAACGCAGGACTTATCCCAATTTATTGTATTGGGGAAGATTCTAATATTAAAAAAAAAGGTAAAACTAAAAATCATTTATTAGGTCAATTATCTAAAACATTACCAAAAAAAAATAAAAAAAAGATTGTAGTTGCTTATGAACCTATTTGGGCCATTGGTACTGGAAAAACTCCAAATGTAAATGAAATAGAAGATATTAATTTATATATTAAAAAAATTATAAAAAAAATTAATTTGTCTTATGAAAAAACTAACATTTTATATGGGGGTTCAGTAGATAAACGTAACTCATTAGTTTTTTTAGATAATAAAAATATAGACGGTTTGTTAATTGGAGGCTCAAGTTTAAATTTTCTTACATTTTCTTCAATTTTATCTTATAAATAATATGTTTGATTTTTTTGTAAAAGGTTATATATAATTTAAGTTGATATATGGCATCAATAGTATTAACAATTCATATTATAGTAGCGATAAGCTTAGTCATATCTGTCTTACTTCAAAGAAGCGAANGAGGATTAGGCGGTCTTGGTGGTGGGATGTCTAGCATAATGTCTTCTCAATCAAGTAATAATTTTATTTCAAAATTAACTCTTTTTTTAGCAGCTGGATTTATTGTTACAAGTTTATCATTGGCAATAATATCTGGTAATTCATATAATAAAGACTCATTTATTGAATCTGATATAATAAATAATATTAAGGAGAANGATGTACCAACAGTTCCATTGGCTGANTAATTTTTTTTTATTTTATATTTTAATTTTTTTGAAAGGGGCATTTTTGCCTCTTTTTTTATTTTATAGATGACTAAATATATTTTTATAACAGGTGGNGTTACTTCTTCATTAGGTAAAGGGTTAGCTGCGGCATCTTTAGCTTCACTTTTACAATCAAGAAATTTAAAAGTTCATTTAAAAAAATTAGATCCGTATCTTAATATAGATCCTGGAACAATGAGCCCTTATCAACACGGGGAAGTNTTTGTAACGGATGATGGNGCAGAAACTGATTTGGATTTGGGACATTATGAAAGATTTACAGGGGTTCCTACTAGAAAAAATGACAATATTACATCTGGAAAAATATTCTCGAATGTTTTAATGAAGGAAAGAAGAGGAGATTATTTAGGGGTAACAGTTCAGATAATTCCTCATGTTACAAATGAAATAAAAGAATTTGTACTTGATAACACCAAGAATGATGATGTTGTTTTGTGCGAAATAGGAGGAACAGTTGGTGATATTGAAGGACTTCCATTCTTAGAAGCTATAAGACAATTAAGAAATGATTTGGGAAAAGAAAACACTTTATTTATTCATTTAACCCTTGTGCCTTATTTGGAAAGTTCAAGAGAATTTAAAACTAAACCAACTCAACATTCTGTTAAAGAAATTCTGGGACTTGGAATCCAACCAGATATTTTATTGTGTAGATGTGAAAAATCATTACCTGAAGATTCTAGAAAGAAAATAGCATTATTTTGTAACGTAAATGACAATTGTGTAATCCCAGCTGAAAATGTTAGTAATATATATGAAGTTCCTCGAAATTTACATAAATACAACTTGGATAAATTAGTTTGTAATTTCTTTAATTTAAAAACTAAAAAACCAGATTTGAAAAAATGGGAGTTAATAGAAAAAAGAATTTCTAATCCAGAAGGCGAGGTTACAATAGGATTAGTAGGTAAATACAATATGTTAGAAGACTCTTATAAATCTTTAATTGAAGCTCTCATTCATGGTTCAATTTCAAATAATGTTAAATTAAATATTGAATGGCTAGATTCTGAAATTTTTGAAAAGAAAATAAAGACAGATACTCTAAATAGGATTAATGGTATTTTAATTCCTGGTGGTTTCGGAAAAAGAGGAACACAAGGAAAAATTAATGCAGCCAATTACGCAAGGCTTAATAATATTCCTTATTTTGGTATTTGTTTAGGAATGCAAATTGCAGTTATAGAAGCTGCTAGAAACTTGCTTGGTTTAAAGAATGCAGATTCAACCGAGTTTGCAAAGACAAAGGATCCTGTTATTGGAATGATGACTGAATGGGTTAAAAAAAATAAAACTATAAAAAGAAGTACAAATGGTGAGATGGGAGGAACGATGCGTTTGGGAGCCTACGAATGTTTGTTAAAAAAGAAATCAAAAATATTTGATATTTATAAAAAGAGTAAAATAAGCGAAAGACA
Organism: Pelagibacteraceae bacterium; assembly: GCA_002711715.1. The sequence goes on from PARY01000017.1 coordinate 42,567, forward strand.
CAGACATAGATACGAAGTAAATCTTAATTACTTAAAAAAATTAGAGAAATGCGGTTTAAAATTTTCAGGATTGTCACCTGATGGAAGTTTACCAGAAATTCTTGAATTAGAAAATCACCCGTGGTTTATCGGCGTACAATTTCATCCAGAATTAAAATCTAAACCTTTCGATCCCCATCCATTATTTGTATCTTTCATTCAAGCTGCTGTTAAAAGATCTAGATTGGTATAAAAAAAATGAAAAATTTTACTGTTAAAATTGGAAAAAATAACGTCGGTAACCATTTGCCTTTAACCCTTATATCGGGACCTTGTGTTGTTGAGAGTTTCCAACATGCATTAGATGTTGCAGGAAAAATTAATGAGATTTGTTCTTTATTGGGTATAAATTTTATATATAAATCATCATTTGATAAAGCGAACAGAACTAGTATAAAAAGCGCAAGAGGACTTGGTTTAAATAAATCTTTAAGTATTTTTTCTGAAATAAAAAAGAAAATAAAATGCTCGCTTACAACTGACGTCCATGAACCAAATCAGTGCAATAAAGTTTCAAAGGTCGTTGATTTACTCCAGATCCCAGCTTTTTTATGCAGACAAACTGACTTGTTAGTTGCAGCATCCAAAACAAAAAAACCAGTAAATGTTAAAAAAGGACAGTTCTTATCCCCATCAGAGATAACAAATGTAATAAATAAAATTAAAAATAATAATAATATTTTATTAACCGAAAGAGGGTACAGTTTTGGTTATAATAATTTAATATCTGATATGAGGTCACTGTCTATTATGAAAAAAACTGGTCTTCCTGTTATTTTTGATGCAACTCATTCTGTTCAACAACCAGGAGGTTTGTTAAAAAGTAGCGGGGGCCAACGTGAATTTGTTTCTGTCCTTTCTAAAGCAGCAGTATCAGTTGGTATAGCAGGGGTTCTGATTGAAACTCATAATAATCCAGACAAAGCACCAAGCGATGGTCCTTGCATGGTGCCGTTAAAAGATCTCCAAATTTTATTAGAAAAATTAATAGAATTAGACTTCGTTACAAAAAATAATTAAAAAAATTTCTATGGCAAAAATAGAAAATATAAAAGGAAGAGAAATTATAGATAGCAGAGGATTTCCCACTGTTGAAGCTGAAGTGCATCTAGATGATAAAACTTTTGGCATAGCTTCTGTTCCTTCAGGTGCATCAACCGGAAAATTTGAAGCACACGAATTAAGAGATGGTGATAATAAAAGATTTTTAGGAAAAGGTGTTTTAAAAGCTGTAGAAAATATTAACACTATAATATCAGATCACTTAAAAGGGCACTATTCGGATGAGCAGAAAGAAATAGATGACTTAATGATTAAATTAGACGGTACAAAAAACAAAGAACGTTTAGGAGCTAATGCGATTTTAGCTGTAAGTATTGCTAATTATAAGTTAGCTTCTAAAAGGAATGATTTTTCTGGATGTGTAACGCCGGTCCCATTAGTTAATATTTTAAATGGAGGTGTTCACGCTGACAATACATTAGATATCCAAGAATTTATGATAGTGCCAACAAATGCTGATACGTTTAAACATGCTGTACAAATATCATGTGAAATTTTCCATACACTTAAAAAAATACTTTCCGATAATTCTTTATCAACAAATCTTGGAGATGAAGGAGGTTATGCTCCTCAATTAAAAAACCATGATGAAGCACTTAATTATTTAATGAAATCTATTGAAAAAGAAA
>PARY01000018.1 GCA_002711715.1 Pelagibacteraceae bacterium
AATTGCGTTATTACCTATGGAGATATAGTTTTTAGAAAATATATTTTAGATGCATTATTATCTACTAAAGGTGAGATAGTTATAGTAGTGGATGCGCTTCTTAAAAATAAAGAAAAAAAATCTCAAAAAGATTTAGTAATTTGTGATAGAAAATTTACAGGAAATTACTTACTTGAAGAAAAGCCTGCTATATTAAAATCAATGCATAATGAATTAAAAAAAAAATTACTGGTCAATGGATTGGTTTGTTAAAAACAAATTCAAAAGGATCAAAAATATTAAAAGAGCAAATTTATAAATTAAACAAAAATAAAGACTTTAAAAATTTAGGAATGCCAGATTTATTTAACAATTTAATAAAAAATAAAATTAAAATTAATGTTCTTTATATAGCTGGACAATGGTTAGATGTAAATGATGCTTTTGATTTAGCAGAAGCTAGACAAGTTTCATGGGCAAAAAGCTTTACTTAACATTCATCACAAATCTTTTGATATTATAAATAACAAAAACAACAGAGCCAATTGAAGCTATTAGAAAAAAGAAATTAATAAAACCAATCCAAGTAATTGGTCCAATTAAATATATACCATCTTCTAACGCAAATTTATTTGTTTCTGGAAAGCCATAAAAATCTTTACTAGTTTTATATTTATGAACAATTCCTAAGAATGTATTAAGAATAGATGCGATAATAGCTGAAAATAATAAATAATCTTGTAAATCTAATTCTATAATAGTAAAAAACTTAATTTCAAAAGTTCCAGGTGGTATTCCAGCAGAAATACCGACAAACATTAATATATACGTAAGAGTGTCAACAAAACTATCATAATACCATCCAAATTTAGTTTCTTTTTTTAACTCTCTTGCTAGTTGTCCATCTACATGATCTAGAAATTTAGCAAAAATAAATAATAATGATCCAATAACAGCAAAAAAGTAAATGCCAAAACTAAAAAAAACTGCTGCAAAAGCTGCTAATAAAAGACTAAATGTGGTTATTTGATTTGGTGTTATAGATGTTTTTACTAAATATTTAACAGCCTTTGCTGCTATTTTTTCATCTATTTTTTTTCTATATTTAAACATACAAAAATTTTAAAAAAAAAAATTTCATTTCTTGCAAATTGATTATAATCATTTATATAGTTTATATATTTTTTTAAACAACATTATTTAAATATGACTAATAAATTCACATCAAGAAAAGCTAAAGATTTTGCAACTGCAAGTTCTTATGCATTTTCAAAAAAAAAAATAGCTGGAGATTCAGCTACATCAAACATCTATACAACGGAAAGATCTGCAAAAAGAACAGCTACTAAAAATTCATAAGAATTATTTAGTATGAAATCTTTCCCAGAAAAGGAATTCTTAATTAATTTAAGGAATGGGAAAAAAATTGGCTATGCAATCTATGGTAATAAAAAAAAATTTCCTATTTTTTATTTTCATGGATGGCCTGGATCAAGGTTTGAATTAAAAAATATACCTTTAAAAAAAGAAAAATGTTTCATAATAGCATTGGAAAGACCTGGATATGGAATATCTGATCCAGTTTCAAATTTTAAGATACTAGATTGGCCTAAAATTGTTTTAGAAATTGCAAACAAACTAAAAATTAAAAACTTTTCTATAATTAGTGTTTCAGGTGGAGCCCCTTTTGCGTTAGCTTGTGCAAACACAATTAAAAATAAAAGACTTAAATCAATTGCTTTAGTTTGTCCGTTGGCTCCTAGTAAAGCAGAAGGAATGAATAAAGGCAGGGTTGGAATGTTTATAAATTATGGTAACAAACCTTTTTTATCTTGGTTGATACTTAATATATTAAGAACATATTTATTAAACTGTAACATTAAAAAAAGTTTTAACAGATTAAAAAATAAAATTCCTCTACCTAAAGAAGATTTAAAGCTTTTTACAATAGAAAGAGGAAAAAAATTAATAGAAAATTTTAAAGAAGCTGTAAAACATGGAACCGCAGGTGTCCATAAAGATATATGTTTATATTCTAATGATTGGGGCTTTAAATTAAAAAATATTAAAAAAAAAATTTTTATATGGCATGGAGATAAAGATTTAACTGTGCCAATCATTACTAATAAATATTACAAAAAGAAATTAAAAAATAAGAAAATATTTATAAAAATAAATGAAGGACATTTTTCAATCTGTTATAATTTTATGAATGATATTATTCAAAAAGTAAGTGAGTAAATATTTACATTTTCCGATAAAAACAAAAAAAATACCTAGAGGCATCCCTTACATTATTGCAAATGAAGCTGCGGAGCGTTTTAGCTTTTATGGAATGAAAGGAATATTGGTTATATTTATGACTCAGTATCTCTTTCTAACTTCTGGTGAAACAAATATTTCAGAGGAAAGTGCTAAGGGATATTTTCATTTATTCACAGCAGCTGTTTATTTTTTCCCAATATTTGGCGCTTTAATTTCAGATATTTTTTTAGGTAAATACAAAACAATTATTTTTTTTTCTCTGGTATATTGTTTAGGACATTTCGTTCTTGCTATTGATCCATCAAAATTAGGTTTGTCAATTGGCTTAACATTTATTGCAATTGGATCAGGTGGAATTAAACCATGTGTATCAGCGCATCTTGGAGACCAATTTAGTATAACTAATAGTTTTTTAATTAATAAAGCTTACAGTTGGTTTTATATTGCGATTAATTTAGGTGCATTTACATCTACATTAGCCATACCTTATTTATTAAAACATTATTCACCTAGTATTGCTTTTGGAATTCCTGGAATTTTTATGCTGTTAGCAACNTTATTTTTCTGGGCTGGAAAATACAAATTTATCCATATAAAACCTAATGGAAAAAAAACTTTTCTNGAATTATATAAAANAGAAAACATAAAAATTATATTAAATTTATTTACAATTTTTATATTCGTATCTTTTTTTTGGTGCTTATTTGATCAAACAGGTTCTTCTTGGATATTACAAGCTGAACAAATGGATCGAGAAATTTTTGGAATTGAAATACTAAGCGCTCAAATTTTATCAGCTAATCCAATAATGATATTAATTCTTACACCCATTTTCTTCAAATACTTGTATCCAAAATTAAACAATTATATAAATCTNAACTCGGTAAATAAAATCATAATAGGNTTTTTTTTAACATTTTTTTCGTTTTTAATAATTACAATTATCCAATATTGGATCGATTTAGGTAAAGAAGTAAGTATTGTTTGGCAATTATTAGCTTATGCAGTTTTAACTAGCGGGGAAATTTTTGTATCTATCACATGCTTGGAAATTGCTTACACTCAAGCACCAAAAAAATTAAAAACTATTACTATGTCAATTTTTTTACTAAGTATTGCAATCGGAAATATTTATACAAGCATTATAAACTTTATTAACGAAAGAGATGATGGAAGTATTATATTAGCTGGAGCAAACTATTTCTTATTCTTTTCAATATTAATGTTTACTATTACAATTCTATTCATTCCTTTTTCAAAGAAATACTCCAAAGAAAAAATCTTATTACAGGGCTGATTAGATAAAAAAAATTAATATTGAATNACTTTAACGTTTGAATGGTTAAGTTTTTTTTTAAGATCTTTTTCAAGCGTTTTATTGAAATCGTATATTTCAGAAGGAAATTTCATATTCATTACATTATTTTTACTTACAATTTTTCCTTTTTTATAAATACTATATTTATGAGAACCTGGGTCTACTTGTATACATATTGGCTGTTTAACTAAAACTCTTCCAAGTTTACAATCTTTTCCAATAGCAGCTGATATGAAGTGGTCGTTTAACGTTTTGCCTGTTTGTGAATATGAGACAACGTCACCAGCTCCTTTGACTATTCCTAAATATTTAAAAGCAGTTTGTGTACCCGATGGAAATAAAGAACTACATCCTGATAGGGTTATAAAAGCAACTATAATAATTATTTTATTTTTTATATTCAATTAAGAAAGTNCCTTAAAAAGTTATAAATATGTTATCGGCATATTTTTTAGCTTGACAAACATAATACTTGTATTGTATGCAAAATTTCATATATACTACATATTGTATTACTGTAATTGATTACAAGTAGAAAATGTTAAAAAAAATTAAACAATTATGTCCGATTTGTAACGAATCAATAGAGAAAAAAGGTGTTAAAANTTTTAATCTTAATGACACTAATGTAACAGATTCGCGCGTTACAANNAATGGATCAATGATAAGAAGACGTAGGTTNTGTGCNTGTGGAAGTGGTACTAGATTTACTACCTATGAAAAAATTTTCAGACCAGAATTGGCAGTTGTTAAAAGAAATGGGCAAATAATTCCTTTTAATAAGGAAAGAATATATCAATCTGTAAAAATCGCATTAAACGGATGTATAGACCAAGAAAAAAAAACAGAAGAAATATCAAATGAAGTAAATGAAAAGGTTCAAGAGCTAGGTAAAGATAACATTCCAACTAAAGCAATAGGNGAATTTATACTAAAAGCACTTAAAGAAAAAGATAAAATTGGATATGTAAGATTTTATGGTGTTTTCAAAAAAGTTAATGATCCAAAAGAATATAAGAGAATAGTTGATACGCTTCATTAAAATTAAACAATTGATTTTAAAAATTCTGTAAATTCAATAAAATCCTTTAATCTAGGTGAGGAAATTCTCCAACATAAAGCTATNTCTCTATAATATTTATTATTTTCATATTCTAAAATTTTAATTTTACTATTTTTGAGCAATTCTGAATTAATTACTAGGTCTGGAAGTAAAGTTATTCCGCTATTATTAACAACCATATGAACTAAAGTTAATAAACTTGTTGCACTAAACGTATCTATTTTTTGTTTAGCTTCTTTGTTGCAGGATTCTAATGCATGTTCTCTTAGACAATGGCCTTCATCTAATAACAACATATTGGTACCGCTAATATCTTTGTTAGATAATGATTTTTTAGGTTGTTTTAAAAGAGCACTCTGAAAAGGTACTGCAACATGAAAATAATCCTTTTTGATTAATTGAACATTTAAATTATCTGTTTTATAGGGCTTTGCAATTAATNCTANGTCTAAATGTCCAGAATAAAGCATATTTAAAANATTTGCTGTTTGATCTTCCACTAGCTTTAAATNCAATTTCGGAAATTTNTTTCTAATCTTAGGCATTAATTTTGGTAATAAATAAGGAGCAATTGTTGGTATAANACCTAATCTTATTTCTCCAAACATATTATNTTCNTGNNCTGATTTAGCCAAGTCTAAAACATCATTCATTTCAATGCTTACAGATTCAGCTTTTTTTGCAATTTGTTTACCTAACGCTGTTATAAAAACAGTTCTTTTTGTTCTTTCAACTAATTTGATATTTAGCAACTTTTCTAATTCCTGTATACCAGAGCTAAGTGTAGATTGACTAACAAAACANTCTTTAGCAGCTTTNCCAAAATGTAANTTTTTTGAAATAGAAACTAAATATTTTAATTGCCTAAAAGTTGGATGAAACATTTAAACTTAATAATTATTATTAATCGATAATTTCGATTATATTATACAGTAAATACTATTAGATCAATTAAAAAAAATAACATAACTTTTTTAAGAACTTTAATGGGAGATCAGTATGATCTTGATATACACCTAAAGTTGCAAAGTAGGCTGTTGTCCTTAAAATTAATAGCTATTCATACGGCTGAAGTTTAATTATTAAACTTCTATAAAACAACAGCTCCTGATATCTTGTTAAGAACCGTTTTTTTATTTATAATCAAAAAAAAATTGACATCAAATAATTGGAAAAATCTAAATCAAGAAATAACTAATTGCAGAAAATGCGGTAGGCTTGTTCGTTTCAGAGAGAAAATAGCTCATGATAAAACAAGAAGATTTAAAGAATGGAGTTACTGGGGTAAACCTGTTATTGGATACGGAAATAGAAATGCAAAATTAATAATTTTGGGACTTGCCCCTGCAGCGCATGGTGGAAACAGAACTGGTAGAGTTTTTACTGGTGACAAATCTGCTGATTTTTTAGTTAGTTGTTTACATAAAGTCAAATTTGTAAATCAATCAACTTCAGAAAATAAAGATGATGGATTAAAAATGTATGATGCATATATGACACCTGTTTTAAAATGCGTTCCCCCTGAAGATAAACCAACATCAAAAGAATTAACCAATTGTTTTAATTTTTTTAAAAGAGAAGCTAATTTGTTAAAAAAAAGTAAAATTTTTTTAGCTTTGGGAAAAATAGCTTTTGATGCATGTGTTAAATTTTTTAAACATATCAATTATATTAATATAAATAATAAATTTAAATTTTCACATGGAGCAACTTATAAAATAAATAAAAAATTAACACTGATTGCTTCTTATCATCCAAGCCCTAGAAATGTTAATACCGGAAGATTGGATTCAAAAAAAATGATTAGATTGTTAAAAAAAATAAAAAAAAAAATTTAATAAAAAAATGAAAATAGAAAAAACTATATTTGCAGCAGGATGTTTTTGGCATATTGAAGATTATTTTTCAAAAATTAAAGGAGTAGTTAATACTCGTGTTGGATATACTGGTGGAAATTTTGAAAATCCAACATATAAAAATATTTGCACCGGAACAACAGGGCATGCGGAGGTGGTTGAAATTGAATTTGATACAAAAATTATTACTTTTAGTGATCTGTTAAAACATTTTTGGAAAATTCATGATCCATGTTCTCTAAATAGACAAGGGCCCGATATTGGTAATCAATATAGATCTGCTGTATTTGCAACCAACTCAAAACAGGAAAAGGAGTTTTTAAAACAAAAAAAATTGTATAATGAAAAAAAATACGATTATAAAATAGTTACAAAAATAGAAATTTTTTCAAAATTTTATCCAGCTGAAAAATATCATCAAAAATATATGCAAAAAAAGTCACGATTTTATTAAAATTTATTAAAAAAAAACAAAAAAATCTTAAAAAACCTTCTTTTTTAACTTTTTTTGGCACATTTTATGCTATATATTAGTATCATGAAAAAAATTGAAGCAATTATTAAACCTTTTAAACTAGATGAAGTAAAAGAAGCGTTAAGTAAGATAGGAATTAATGGAATGACAGTGTTAGATAGCAAGGGTTTTGGAAGACAAAAAGGTCATACTGAATTATATAGAGGGGCTGAATATATAGTAGATTTTATACCAAAAATAAAGATTGAAGTTGTTATTGAAGATAAAATGCTACAAAAAGCTATCGATACAATNCAGAAAACTGCTAATACTGGAAAAATAGGTGATGGNAAAATCTTTGTATCAAATATTGAAGAAGCAATAAGAATTAGAACAGGGGAAAAGGGAAATAGTGCTATTTAATTTTTTTTTTATAAATTTTATTAATTCTAANAATTCACGATACTTTTTTTTGGAGGTTTANTTCATGGATTTAAAATGTANTACACCAGCTGATGTGTTAAAANCAGCAAAAGACCACAAGGTAAAAATGGTTGATGTCAAATTTATTGACATGCCAGGTATGTGGCAACACTTTAGTGTTCCGCTTCACGAACTTGAAAATGATAGCTTTACTGATGGGTTTGGATTTGATGGCTCGTCTATTAGAGGATATCAAAATATTGACCAAAGCGATATGTTGGTTGTGCCAGATGCAACCACGGCAATACTTGATCCTTTTACTGCTGTCCCTACTCTATCTTTAATTTGTAATATTGTTGATCCGGTTACTAAAAAACGTTACGAGAAAGACCCTAGATATATAGTTCATAAAGCTGAAGAATATATTAAAAAAGGTGGTTTTGGAGACACATGTTATTTTGGGCCAGAAGCTGAATTTTTTGTTTTTGATAGTATTCGCTATGACTCAGGAGTTAATTTCGGTTTTTATGAAATAGATTCAGTTGAAGGTAANTGGAATACAGGGACAGAGGAGGATCCTGGGAATTTAGGTCATAAACCTAGACCTAAAGAAGGATATTTTCCAACACCTCCTGTTGATACAATGCAAGATATTAGAACTGAAATGGTAAATGTAATGGAAGACTGTGGTTTAGATATTGAATGTCATCATCATGAAGTCGCAACAGCTGGTCAAGCTGAAATTGACATGAGATTTCAAACTATTAGTAAAATGGCTGATCAGCAAATGCTGTATAAATACATTGTTAAAAATGTAGCTAAGAATTATGGTATGACCGCAACTTTTATGCCTAAACCGTTATGGAATGATAATGGAACTGGTATGCACTGTCATTCAAGTATTTGGAAAGATGGAAAACCACTTTTTGCAGGTGATAAAGCTCTTGGTTTAAGTGATATGGCTCTTTATTATATAGGTGGTATTTTGAAACATGGTCCTGCTCTTCTAGCACTAACTAACCCAACAACAAATTCGTTTAAACGATTAGTTCCAGGATTTGAAGCACCAGTTAACTTGGTGTATTCTGCTAGAAATAGATCTGCAGCCTGTAGAATACCTATGTACTCACAAAATCCTAAAGCTAAAAGAGTAGAATTTAGATGTCCGGATCCATCGTGTAATCCTTACTTAGCTTTTACTGCTATTCTTATGGCTGGTCTTGATGGGATTAAAAATAAGATTGATCCAGGAAAACCAACTGAGGGTGACTTGTTTAGTATGACTGAAAGACAATTATCAAGAATTAAAACTGTACCGGGATCTTTAGAAGGAGTTTTAGATGCTCTTGAAAAAGATCACAAATTTTTACTAGAGGGAAATGTTTTTACTAAAGAAGTTATTGATACTTGGATTTCATACAAAAGAGAAACTGAAGTGGATGAAATAAGACAAAGACCACATCCGCATGAATTCTTTTTGTATTACGATATTTAAATTATTTTATAAGTTGTGAGATGGTTTTAAATTCAGGATGGTCAGATGTTCTTAACCATTCAAACAAAACCATTTCGCAACTTACTATTTGAATATTAGGATGTTTATCTAATCTATTAAGTGACAATAAATAATCTTTTTCATTTCTTGAAGCAATAGCGTCTTGAACAACGTAAACTTTTTTATCTTCTGCTAAATTAATTGCAGTTTGTAGAACGCAAACATGTGCTTCTATTCCACAAATAATACAATGTTTTGCACCTCCCATAACACCATCTATTCCAAATTCTGTTTTTTCTATATATTCGAATTTAGTTTGTATTTTTTTTCCATATAAATTTTCATCTATTTTGTCTAAAGTTTTACCTAAGCCTTTAGGATACTGTTCTGAATACGTTTGTTTTATACCCAAAATATTTGCAGCTTTTTGAAGTCTGATTATATTGTCAATAAAAGTATGAGGTTTTGGCATAACAGAAACTAATTTTTCCTGAACATCAATTATAATTAAACGTGATATTTCTTTTTCTATTAGCATTAAAACATTCTACTAAAAGAAAATAGAAAAATTAACTTGCTTGTTTTTCTTTTTTTTGTTCTTCGATTATTAGTCTACAGTGAAAAGCACAATATTCTCGGCCTGGTTGAGCTGTCATTTTACATGTTGAATGAGAACAAATTTTAGGTTGGTACAATTCTTGTACATTAGTATTTTCTTCATAACTTATTTCTTCATTTTCTTCAAGTCTACTTGGGTGCTTAGGTAATCTTAGTCTATTAGCTTTCCCAATAACTGCATTTCTTGTAGTTCTTAATTGAAGTGCAATAATTCGAGCAGGTTCGCCCCTACTCCAAAGTTTCTTTAATATATAAATTTGATCTTTTGACCACATAAACTACTATATATAGAATAATATTCACTCTATCATACTATATAGTTTAATCAAGTATATATTATACCCAATATATNGTAGTTATCGAAATGATTTAGCAACTGAAGTCATTGATTTTAACGCTTTCTTTACTTCAGGCCATCCTCTTGTTTTTAATCCGCAGTCTGGGTTTACCCATATTTTATCTTTATTTATGTATTTTTGAGCTTTTTCTAATAAAGACTTAATTTCATTTAAATTAGGAACTCTTGGTGAATGAATATCATAAACACCTGGCCCTATTGAATTGGGATATTTATAATTTTTAAAAGAATCTAATAATTCCATATTAGATCTAGATGTTTCTATTGATATTACGTCTGCATCCAATTTTTCTATTGAATCTAAAATGTCATCAAATTCACAATAACACATATGTGTATGTATTTGTGTTTCATCATTTACTGATGAAGAGGCAATTTTAAATGAATCAATAGCCCATTTTAAATATGAATTCCATTCATTTTTTCTTAGAGGTAACCCTTCTCTCAATGCAGGCTCGTCTATCTGTATAATTTTTAATCCGTTTCTTTCTAAATCTAAAACTTCATCTAATAATGCTAATGCTATTTGTTTACATGTTAATTCTCTAGGTTGGTCATCTCTTACAAAAGACCATTGTAAAATAGTAACTGGGCCAGTTAACATACCCTTAACAATTTTTTTTGTTAAAGATTGTGCATATTTAGACCAAAACACTGTCATTGGTTTTGTTCGAGTTATATCTCCAAATATAATTGGTGGTTTTACACATCTAGACCCGTAACTTTGCACCCATCCAAATTTTGTAAAAATAAATCCTTTGAGTTGCTCTCCAAAATATTCCACCATATCATTTCGTTCAAATTCACCGTGAACAACGACGTCTATGTCTATAGATTCTTGAAATTTAATTGCTTTTTTTGTCTCTTTTTTTAAAAAGGATTCATAACTTTTTTGAGTAATTTCTTTCTTTTTAAATTTTAGTCTAGATTTTCTAACTTCATTAGTTTGTGGAAAAGATCCTATTGTTGTAGTTGGAAATAAAGGCAAATTAAGTTCATCTTGTATCATTTTTCTTAAAAAATAATTATTATTTCTTTTCAACATTTTTGGAGAAATAGATTTCATTCTTTTTTTAACATTTTTATTATGAATAAGTTTTGATTGTTCTCTTTTTTTTACTGAAATCTTATTATTGATTAAATATTCACTTTTATTTAATAAATTTGAATTAAAATATTTCTGTAAAAAAACAATTTCATCTAATTTCTGGTTAGCAAAAGATAACCAATCATTAATTCTGCTATCAATCTTTTGTTCTTTATTTAAATCAACAGGACTATGAAGTAGTGAACATGATGAAGAAATAATTAATTTGTCATCATTTATTTTTTTTTTTATTTTTTTTATAGTTTCAATAGATTTAAATAAATTATTTTTCCAAATATTTCTACCATTAATTAAGCCTGCTGATAAAAATTTATTCATTGGAAAATTTTTTAGAATTTTATTTAATTCTTCACTTTTTGTATTTATTAAATCCAAATGTATTCCTGTAACATTAATCTTTTTTAAAATGTTAAAATTTGGATATGCAGATGAAAAATAGGATGTTAAAAGAATTTTTGGTGAATCTTTAGCAAAAGAATTATAAGTTGGGATAAATTTTTCCTTAAAATCTTTGTCTAGGTCTAATGATAAAATTGGCTCATCAACTTGTACCCAATCTGCACCAAAACTTTTAAGTAATTTAAAAATTTTCTTATAGATTGGAATTAAATTATTTAATAACTTTAATTTATTAAATTTATTAGAAATAGATTTACCTAAATATAAAAAGGATAATGGCCCAAGTATTACGGGTCTTGTGATAATACCAAAATTTTTTGCTTCTAAAAACTCATCAATAATCTTTGAAAATGCCAAATTAAACTTTTGATTTTGTTTAAACTCAGGAACAATATAGTGATAATTTGTATCAAACCATTTTGTCATCTCCATTGCTTTTATATCTATTTTTCCATTTTGATAACCTCTGGCCATTGCAAAATAAAGATCAAATTTATTTTTTTTATTTTTTAATTTTTTAAATCTTTCAGGTATCGCGTCTACGGTTAGACACATATCAAGAACATGATCATATAAAGAAAAATCGTTTGAAGGAATAAAATGCACTCCAGCTTTTCTTTGTGTTAACCAGTTATTTTTTTTTATATTTGATATATTTTGTAAAAAATCATTCTCATTTATCTTTTTGTTCCAGAAAGACTCTAATAACCATTTTAATTCTCTATTTGGTCCAATTCTTGGGTANCCTAAACTTGAACTTAATATCATAAAAAAAATTTATAATAAATATATAGAACCTAGTCCTAAAAAAGTAAAAAAACCAAATATATCAGTTATTGTTGTAAGTACAACAGTTGATGCTATTGCTGGATCAATTCCAGTTTTATCCAAAATTAATGGTATTAAAATTCCCGATAAACAAGCAATGATTAAATTTANTATCATTGCAGCTGCNATAACAANTCCAAGTAAAGGTAAATNAAACCAATATGATGCTACTGTTCCAATTATTGTAGCAAATATTACCCCATTAATAGCACCAACAGCAAATTCTTTTCCAATAACACGTAATGCATTAGCTCTAGTAATTTCTCTTAATGCTAATGACCTAACTGCAACTGTAAGAGTTTGAGTTCCAGCATTTCCACCCATAGAAGCAACAATAGGCATTAATATGGCAAGTGCTACAACTTGTTTTAAAGATGATTCAAAAATTGCAATTACAAATGAAGCAGCAATAGCNGTTAATAAATTAATTAGTAACCAAGTAAATCTAGATTTTATCGTTTGAAGAACAGCGCTATACGTATCACCAGATTGTACACCACTTAATCTTAATAAATCCTCTTCTGCTTCTTCTTCAATAATGTCAATAATGTCATCATGATTTATTTGTCCAACTATTTTACCAGATTTATCTACAACTGGTGCTGAAATTAAATTATTTTGCTTAAACCCAAGAGCAATTTCTTCTTGATCTGTATCTATNGGGATAGTTTTAAATTGCGTATTCATAATATCTTTAACTGTAGTAGTACTACTTGATCTAACTATAGTATTTAAATTTAAAGTACCGATAGGTTTTCTTTTGCTATCTAAAATATAAACCTCGTATATATCATCAGGTAGTAATTCTTTTTTCTGACGTAAAAATTTTAAAGTTTTACCTATTGTCCAAGATGCAGAAATAGAAACAACATTTGTAGACATAATACGGCCAGCTGTATCTTCTGGAAACTTTAATCCTTTTTTTACAAGNTCTCTTTGACTTTTTTTTGGNAGTAATTTTAAATATTGNCCTCTAANATCTTCATCTAATTCNTCTAAAACAACAATTAAATCATCTGTATCTAATTTTGAAACAACNTCTAANAANGTATGNTCNCCAANAACTNAAATTATTTCTTTTCTTATATCTTTNTCTAGTTCTAAAATTATTTCAGGTTCGATCGAGGAACCTAAAAAAAATATTAATTTTTTTCTATTACTTGCGTCAAGCTGTTCTATAATATTGGCAAGTTCACCAGAACTTATGTCAGATAATAAACCTTGAGTTTTATCCACTAATCCCAAATTTATTGAATCCATTAAAGCGTGGATAAATTTGGAGGGAACTGGTGTAATTACTTTCTTTAATTTGTTGTAATCAGTTTTTTTATTAAAAATTTTTTTTATAGATTTTAACATTTTTAAAAAATTATAAAATTAATCATAGATATTGTTTTAAAATTATTCTTTTTCAACAAAAAAATTGGTGCGGCTGAGAAGACTTGAACTTCCACAGGATTACTCCCACAGCGCCCTCAACGCTGCGCGTCTACCAATTCCGCCACGGCCGCAATTTATTAAAAAAAAATTAACGAAATTTTTAAAATTGTTTAGAAGATAAAGATAAATTTATATTGTTTCAAGAATTTTTATTCCACTTATATTCTTATCGACTAATCTTAATTCATCAATAAAATTTACAATAACATCGTCAACATCAGCTAATGGTGGGCCTAATTTACATATTTTTATCATTTCATCTAAATTATTCTTATCACCTGTAATTTCTGCTTCAACTCTATTGCTGGTTCTGTTTCGTACCCAACCATTTAATTTCCTTTTTTTTCCTTCATTCTGAAACCACCATCGGTATGACACGCCTTGGACTCTGCCGGTTATAAAAATATGAACAACTTTAATAGGATTTTTATTATTCATCAAATTCAATTAATATTTGATCAACCTCTACAGCGTCATTTACTTTTACATTTATTTTTTTTATTTTTGTATCTTTAGTAGCTGTTATTAAGTTTTCCATTTTCATTGCTTCAAGTATTAATAAATTATCACCTGACTTTATTTTTTGTCCATTCTTAACATTTACAGAAACAATTTTTCCAGGCATTGGGGCTAATAAATACTTTGATAGGTCTACAACTTCTTCTTCTAACATATATTTTGCATATTTTGCAGTTTCTTTATCATAAAAATTAAAATCAACTGAATAATCTAAATATGTTATAGAGAAATGATTTTTAAATTTATCAAACTGAAATAAATATGTTTTTTTATTTATATGAACTTCAACCAAATTATCATTACCTTCCCATAAACTTTTTATTTTAAATGAGGAATTTTTATAGATAATTTTAATTGAATCTTTCTTTAAATCTTTAATTTGAATGGAATATTTTTTTTTATTTAATAATAAAACATAAAATTTCTTTTTTTCATCGGCAATATTACAACTTTCTTTTTGTAATAACTTATATCCAATATATGAGGCAATAGGAATGAATATTTTTTTTAATAATTCATTGGATGGATTGGGATTACTATAACCATCTTTATATTCATCATCAAGAAGTCCTGTGTGAATATCGCCTTTAAAAAATTTGTCTGATTTAAAAATAGAAATTAAAAATTTAATATTATTATTAAAACCTCTTAAATAATAAGAATTTAAAGATTTAATAATGGTATCAATGCATTGTTTTCTATTTTTTCCCTTAACAATTAGCTTAGCAAGCATAGGATCATAGTTAACGCTAACTTCCGAACCATCAATAATGCCTGAATCTATGCGTACATTTTTTTCTACTTTAGGCTCTATATATTTTTTTACTCTTCCAACAGATGGTAAAAATTTATTAATTGGATCTTCTGCATAAATTCTTGCTTCCATCGACCAACCGATTACTTTGACATCCTCTTGTCTAATTTTTAATTTTTTCCCATCTGCAATTCTTATCATTTGCTCAACTAAATCAATTCCTGTAATTTCTTCCGTTACTGGGTGTTCAACCTGTAATCTTGTATTCATTTCTAAAAAATAAAAATTATTTTTTTGATCAACTATGAATTCAACTGTTCCAGCAGATTGATACCCAACCTTCTTTGCCAAAGTTTTTGCCTGTTCTCCCATTTCATTTCTTAATTTCTTAGAAACAACTGAGCTCGGTGCCTCTTCAATTATTTTTTGATGTCTTCTTTGTATAGAACATTCTCTTTCACCTAAATGAATAATATTACCAAATTTATCTGATAAAATTTGTATTTCAATGTGTCTTGGTTTTTCAATATATTTTTCTATAAATACTCTTGAATCTCCAAAACTTGATTTTGCCTCACTTGATGCTAATTTAAACGCATCTTTTATTTCATTTTTATTTTTTACAATCCTCATTCCTTTTCCACCACCACCCGCAGATGCTTTAATCATTAATGGAAATCCAATATCTTTTGCAATACTTAATGCGTGATTGTTGTCTTTAATCACTTTGTTAAAACCGGGAATAGTATTTACTTTAGCTTTAATAGCTAGATTTTTAGATTGAATTTTATCACCCATAATTTTAATAGCTTCAATATTAGGACCGATAAATTTTATTTTTGTTTTTGATAGTTTTTGAACAAATTCTGAATTCTCAGATAAAAAACCATAACCAGGATGTATTGCATCAGAATTAGTTTTTTTTGCTGCGTCTATTATTTTTTCAATTGATAAATAACTTTCAGAGGCAATAGCTGGACCGATCAATAATGATTCATCTGCTTCTAATACATGTTTGGAAAATTCATCAGCTTCAGAGTAAACTGCAACTGTTTTAATTCCCATCTTTTTAGCAGTTTTCATTACCCTACATGCAATTTCTCCCCTATTTGCAATGAGTATCTTTTTAATCATTATTTTTTAAAGAGGAATATTATTATGTTTTTTTGGTGGGTTTTTTAAAAACTTATTTTTTAACATTTTTAACGCTTTACAAATTCGTGTTCTTGTTCCAGCAGGGCGAATGATATCATCTATAAAACCTCTGGAACCTGCAATAAAAGGATTTGCAAATTTTTCTCTATATTCTTCAGTTCTTTCCTCAATTTTTTTCTTATCTTTTAAATCATTTCGGAAAATTATTTCAACTGCTCCTTTTGGTCCCATAACTGCAATTTCAGCAGTAGGCCATGCATAATTAACATCTCCTCTTAAATGTTTGGAACTCATAACGTCGTATGCTCCTCCA
>PARY01000019.1 GCA_002711715.1 Pelagibacteraceae bacterium
TTTGGAGAGGACCGATGATTATCAAAGCATTAAAACAAATGCTCCACGGAGTAGTGTGGGCTGGAGTTGATACACTTATAATAGATTTACCACCAGGAACTGGCGATGTTCAATTAACACTTTCACAAAAAGTAAATATTAGTGGTGTTGTTATTGTTTCAACACCACAAGAATTAGCTTTGATTGATGCAATTAAAGGTATAAATATGTTTAAAAAGGTTAATGCTCCTATACTAGGAATGGTTGAAAATATGAGTTACCTTCAAACAAAATCAGGAGAAATAATTGATGTTTTTGGAAAAGGATCAGTAGAAATTGCAGCAAAAAAAAATTCCATAAATTTTTTAGGAGATATACCTATTGATAAATCAATTAGTAGTAGCGGTGATAAAGGGGTTCCTTATTTAATAGAAAATAATGAAACTGATGCTGGAAAAAAAATAATGAAAATTGCTAGTTATATAGATAAGAAAATTAAATAATTTATTATTTGAAACCAAACTTGTTGGTTAATTCAATCCATTCTCTTCTGCTTAAACCACTTTTTTCATAGCTAATTTTTTTACCTTGCAGTTTTTGTTTTATAATTTCTATAGCAGTTTTTGATAAATTATAGCTTTCTAATTGAAATTCTTTAAAAGCATTATAGGTATGCGGAACCCATCTTTTAACTATTTTATTTAAAATAATTTCAGCATAAGCTTGGATTTCATATTGAGCATGAGGGTCCTCTCTTAAAAATAAAAAATGTAGAAGATTGTGTAAATCAATTTTCCAATACCATTGAGTATATGTATTAAGAGTTAAATTAATCCTTGCTAATTCTCTGCTCAAACCCGTTTTATTATCATCTATAATTTTTCCACTGTGATTTTCATTTAACATATCCTCATAATGTTTATAATTTCTTTCAGCATCTTCTTTTAAAATTTTTAAAAATTTTTCTGTATCTTGTTTAGATAAATTACTTTCTCTTCCTTGTTTATTAGCAGCAGATTGAATCGACATATGTTGAGGTCTAGGTATATAAAATTCTTTATCTAAAATTGAATATCTAGCAGAATATTCATTTACATTAGCAGTTCTGTGCCTTATCCACTGTCTTGCTATAAATATAGGAAGCTTAATATGAAATTTAATTTCACACATTTCAAAAGGTGTAGTATGCCAATTTTTCATTAAATATCTTATTAAACCTCTATCATTCGAAACTTTTTTTGTTCCTTCTCCGTAAGAAACACGAGCAGATTGAACTATTGCCGTATCATCACCCATATAATCAATTACTCTAATAAAGCCAGAATCTAAGACTTTAAAAGGTTTATAAAGAATGCTTTCTAAAGATGACGAGGTAACTCTTAGAGTTTTTTTTTCTTTAGATCTAAGATTTTTTATTTCATTTAATTCTTTGTTTTTCATAGACATATCAAATTAATAATTATAATTTCTTTTAAATACAAAGAGAACTCTTTTTAATATTAAAATAATTTACTATATTTAAAGTGTTGGGCAACCAACTATGGTAATAAATGTCATATTATGAAATGGAACGGACCCGGGGGCAGTACCCGGCGCCTCCACCACGAAAAATATGAATCATGGGGGCGATATAGGATCGACGGCTATGGATAGATATGAATTTTACCCGGTATTGTACCACCGTTATCGGGCTATTTATAATTGCTAACGATAAATTAGCTATCGCTGCCTAAGTATTAGGAAAGCGCGGTCTGGGGCGCCGGGCAACAGAAGCCCCATATTACTATTTTTATATTAATCTATATTTTGTTAAAGAACTCGCTGTTGATTTTGCAATTTTTTTTATTATTTATGTTTATTTTTTAAATCTTTTTTTATTTCTTCATGATCTCCGACAATTATATGGTATTTACTTTTAGTAATATATTTTTCAAAAAAAGGGATGAGAAGTAAGGGAACCAAACCTCCTATTACAATTCCACCTGTCATTGGTCTAATATCAGGATCCATAATTGATGCTATTAAATCAGCGATAACATGTGCGATAATTACACCAAATATTCCAGCAATAAATCCATTGGATATTATTTTTAATAATCTATTCAAACTAAAGCCTGTATAAAAACCAATTAGCATAATTCCAACATGCATTAATCCAAAAACAAACCCTTTTAAAAATACGGTGTCTTTTATAAAACCAATGTTATGTAAAATGTGATCCATGAATTTTAATCATTAATTTATTACATAATTAAGATTTAATCTAGTAAGTATTTTCTTTATTAGAAGATTTTACATTCTTTTACTCTTTATTTAATTAATGAATTGAAAAATTTGTTATAAATACAAATATTAAGTATTACTTATTCAAAATTCTAAATGCTTTTTCTTAATTAATTTATGAGTACAAAAAAAAAAAGATATGAAAATGATAGTTTTGGAAAAATAGCCGTTCCTAAAGATTGTTTGTGGGGCGCNCAAACACAAAGATCAATAAACAATTTTAACATAGGAAGTGAGACTTTCCCAAGTGATTTTATAAAAGCTTTTGTAATACAAAAAAAAGCATGTGCTCTAGCTAATAAAGACTTAAAAGTTTTAGATAATAAAATTGCAAACTTAATCATTAAAGCTATAGACCAAATCCTCAAAGGTACTCTAAACGATCAATTTCCATTAAAAATCTGGCAAACAGGTTCAGGNACACAAACAAATATGAATTTAAATGAAGTCATATCTAATTATGCAAATAAATTATCAATAGGAAAATTAGGTACAAAAAAACCTGTTCATCCTAATGATCATGTCAACGCATCTCAATCAAGTAATGATAGTTTTCCAACTGCAATGCATATATCGTCAGTAATTCAAATACAAAAAGAACTTATTCCATCTATAAAAGAAATGTTATCTACTTTAAAAAAGAAAACTGAAAAATTTAAAAAAGTAATCAAAATAGGAAGAACGCATATGCAAGATGCTACTCCTTTAACTTTAGGAGATGAATTTTCTGCATACACAGAACAAATTAAAAACGATTTAGANAATATAGAAAAAACTTATAAAAAAATGTTTGNGCTTGCTCAAGGAGGAACAGCGGTNGGAACAGGAATAAACACACCAAAAAATTTTGAGAATAAATTTATAAATCATTTAAAAAAAATTACAAAGATTCCTTTTAACTCTTCAAAAAACAAATTTGAATCATTATCTTTTCATGGTCCTATTGTGTCTACATCTGCATCACTAAATAATTTAGCAATATCGCTAATGAAAATTGCAAATGATATAAAATTTTTATCTTCAGGTCCTAGAAGCGGTATAGGAGAAATACTAATCCCTGAGAATGAGCCAGGTTCATCAATAATGCCTGGAAAAGTAAATCCAACGCAAGCTGAAGCCCTAACTATGGTATGTAGTCAAGTAATGGGCAATAATGTAACTATTTCTATATCNNCNGCAAGCGGTCATTTNGAATTAAATGTTTTTAAACCAGTTATTATATTTAATTTATTACAAAGCATAAATTTGNTATCAGATTCAATTAAAAGTTTTACTAAAAATTGTTTAATTGGAATTAAACCTAATATACAAGTTATAAATAAAAATTTAGAAAACTCATTAATGTTAGTAACTGCNTTAAATCCACATATTGGTTATGATAAATCTGCAAAGGTTGCAAAATTGGCATACAAAAAAAATATTTCTTTAAAAGAAGCTGCAAGAGAATTAAAATTAGATAAAAAATTAAATCTAGATAAGATTTTGGATCCAAAAAATATGATTAAAAAGAAATAGTCCAAAATTAGTTTGATGAATATAAAAATTATCCAAAAAAAATCTCCTAATTTCGATAAAAGGCCTAAAGGAACAAAAATTAATTCAATTATTATTCATTATACAGGAATGAAAACTTTTGATGATGCATGCAAAAGATTGTGTGATAGAAAATCTAAAGTTTCATCTCATTATTTAATTGGAAGAAACGGAAAAATTATTAATTTAGTTGATGAAAAAAATAGAGCTTGGCATGCAGGTAATTCTCATTGGAAAGAAATTAAGAATTTAAACAATAATTCAATTGGAATTGAACTTGAAAATCCAGGTCATGAATTTGGCTATATTCATTTCTCAAAAAAACAAATGTCAGCTCTCGTATATTTATGTAAAGAATTAAAGGGTAGATACAATATTAAAGCAGATTGGGTTTTAGGACACTCTGATATTTCTCCAGATAGAAAATTAGATCCAGGTGAAAAATTTAATTGGGATCTTATAAAAAGGATATTCAAATANATTTCTATTTTAACTTGNACAAATTAAAAAAAAGTATTANTTATATATTTGCCAGATAGTTTGATGACTGCTCACATTTTGAGAGGAAAGTCCGGGCTCCTTGGGAACATGATGGCGGATAACATCCGCCAGAGGTAACTTTAGGGAAAGTGCAACAGAAAATAAACCGCCATGAGTTTTATGGTAAGGATGAAAAGGTATGGTAAGAGCATACCGCTTTTTTGGTAACAAAAAAGGCATGGCAAACCCCATCAGGAGCAAAACTAAAAAGAGGTGTACGTTATAATGCGTTTCCACATTTACACCAGGGTAAGTTGCTTGAGATAGTTGGTAACAATTATCCCAGATTAATAGTCATCACTTAATAAATAAAAGATTCGAAGTTTTATTTGTTAAGTACAGAACCCGGCTTATTACTATCTGGCTTTTTTTAAATATCGTGTATTATTTTTTCAATTAATTTATTAAAAGAAATTCCTTTATACTTAGCCATTTTTGGAATCAAAGATAAAGGAGTCATACCTGGTTGCGTATTTATTTCTAAAACATATAATTCTTTACCTAAAGTTTTTTTCTCATCAAATCTAAAATCTGTTCTGGTAGCACCCTTGCACTTTAAAAATTTATGAATTTTTTCAGTATATTTTTTACACTTATGTTCTATGCTTTTTGGAATTTTAGCTGGAATAATATATTTTGTCATACCTTGTGTATATTTCGATTTATAATCATAAAATTTTTTTTTTGTTTTAAGCTCAATAATTTCTAATGCTTTATTTTTAAGAATTCCAACAGTTAGTTCACGACCTGGTATATATTCTTCTATTAAATAATTTATATTTTTTTTCAATTTATATTTTTTTAACTCATTTATATTTTTACAAATTTTAACACCTAAACTTGATCCTTCGCTAACTGGTTTAATAACTAATGGAAATTCAAATGGAAGTTCTTTTATTTTTTTTTTAAAATTACTATTGTTTATCCCTATATCATTTGGATACGGAACTCCAATTTTTTTAAAAACAACCTTTGCTTTTTTTTTGTCCATAGCTATTTCAGAAGCTCTTACGCCTGAATGGGAATATCTTAATCTTAATTTATTAAGTAATTTTTGAACCTGTCCATCTTCTCCAAATGTTCCATGTAATGCATTGAAAACAATATCTGGTTTATATTTTTTTAAATTTTTTACTAAATTTTTTTTATTATTAGTTACTTTTATTTTTTGTACTTTATAACCCTGTTCTTCTAATGATTGAGCAACATATTTTCCTGTTTCTAATGAAACTTTTTTTTCGGCAGATGTCCCGCCTAATAAAACTGCAATTTTTTTATTCAAAATTATTTTGATCCTATTCTTTTAATTTCCCAATTTAAATTTATACCAGTTTGTTTATAAACTTTATTTTTTATTTTATTTCCTAAACTTTCTAAATCTTTTGATGTAGCGCTTCCAGTATTTACTAAAAAGTTACAATGCTTTTCAGAAATTTTAGCGCCACCTACGGACATGTCTGTACAACCAGATTCTTTTATTAATTTCCATGCTTTTTTTTTCTCAGGGTTAATAAATGTGCTGCCTCCTGTTAATGTTTTTGTTGGTTGTGTTTTTTTTCTTAAATTTAAATATTTTTTTATTTTTTTATTAATATCTTTTTCATTACCTTTTCTTATTTTAAGTTTTGCAGCAACTATAAAGTAATGTTTATTAATTCCTGATGATCTATATGAAAAATTAATTAAATTTCTTTTTAACTCAATCAATTTACCTTCTTTATTTATTAATAATAAAGACTTAATTAAATTTTTTATTTCCATACCAAAGCATCCTGCGTTCATAAAAACACTTCCTCCTATTGTTCCTGGTATAGTGGATAAAAATTCAAAACCTGTTATTTTTTTTTTTGATAAACTCTGTGATAAATTTATATTTTTTACCGAAGCACCACATAAAATATAATTATTCTTGTATTCAATATAATCAAAACCACTCCCAAGTTTAATGACAACTCCTTTTATACCGCCATCTCGAACTAATAAATTGGAACCTCCACCAATTATAGTAATTGATATATTTTTGATATTTTTTAGAAAAAACTGCAAATCTGATAAATCTTTAGGAATTAATAGTACTTGGGCCTTACCCCCAGTTTGGAACCAGGTTAATTTTGACAAAGGAAAATTCTTTTTATAAGTACCTTTTATTTTTGGTAGCGAATTCATAAAAATTTTTAAAATTTTATTTTATTTAACTTGTTTGGTAAATCATTTACCCATTTTGATATATCGCCAGCACCAATAAAAATAACCATGTCTCCTCTTTCAGACTCATTTAAAATAATTTGTGGTAAATGGTTAAAATTATCTAATGTCTTTGCAAAATTTTTTTTATTTTTATTCATTTCATTTACAAATCTTTCTTTGCTAAGAGATCGAATTCTTTTTTCACCTGCTGCATAAACATCCGTCACATACAATTTATCACAATTTTTTAATTCTTTTTTAAAATCTAAATATAAATTTTTAAATCTTGAAAATCTATGAGGTTGAAATATAACAATGATTTTTTTTGGTTTCAGAATTTTTGCTAAATTCAATGTTGCTTTAATTTCTTCAGGATGGTGAGCATAATCATCAATAATCTTTATTCCTTTAAAATTACAAACTAATGTAAATCTTCTTTTTACTCCCTTAAAATTCTTGAATGCGTTCTTAAGATCAAAAGTGCTAATATTTAATATCTTAGCTACTGTTACTGCGGCTAGAGAATTTTGTATATTATGTTTTCCTAATACATTTAATTGTACTTTTTTTATTATTTCTTTTTTTAAAAGATTTGTTTTTTTTATATTGATATCAAAAAAAGACCCATTCTCATTAATTAAAATATTTGTAGCTCTAACATCGCTGTCTTTTTGAAGACCATAATTAATTTTATTTTTTTTTTTACTTTTTAACATTAGGCGCTTTAAATCTAAATTATCTCTACAATATATTGCTACCCCATCAAATAAAGTATTATTAACAAAATCTAAAAAAAATTTTTTTAAATTTTTATAAGTCTTGTAAAAATCCATATGTTCTTTATTTATATTTGTTATAACTGCAATTTTAGGAAACAAATTAACTAAACTTCCATCTGACTCATCAGCCTCCACCACCATCCAATTACTTTTTCCAATTCTTGTTGTGCTTTTATATTTATTTACTATCCCTCCAATAATTGTAGTTGGATCGAAATTCGCACTCTCTAAAACAGATGATATAAGAGATGTTGTTGTTGTTTTCCCATGACTTCCAGTAACTGCAATGCTTTCATTGTGTTTCATAAGAGCGGCCAACATATCGGCTCTTTTATAAATTAAGATTTTATTTTTTTTTGCAAATTTTAATTCAGAATTATTATTTTTTATAGCCGATGATATTACTAAAATATTTACACCTTTTAAATTTTTTGGTGAATGCCCTAAAAAGATTTTGATACCCTTTTTTTTTAATCTTTTAGTATTAATATTGTTTGACAAATCACTGCCCTGTATTTTGTATCCTTGAGAGAATAATACTTCCGCTATACCGGACATTCCTATACCGCCAATTCCAACAAAATGTATTTTATTTTTGATATTCTTTTCTAGTATTTTCATAAATATTTTCTTAATAAATTAATTTTGAAAGTTTTNTTAAAGACATGCTGTCACCTAAAGAGAANGAATTTTTAGACATTTTTTTTAATTTTTTTTTATTTTTTATAAAGTTTATTATTTCATTTTTTAAATTTTNTACTGTTAATTCATCTTCTAATAACATTGTTCCNNCTCCTTTATCAATTAACCATTTAGCATTTTTTTCTTGATGATTATTTTTAGCAAACTTATAAGGAATCAATATAGATGGTTTTCCTAATGCAGATATTTCTGATAATGTTGAAGCACCAGATCTAGAAATTANAAATTGAGATTTAAACATTATATCTGGTAAATTATTAAAAAAAGTCTTGCAGGTACATTTAATTTTATTTTTTAAATAATTTTTTTTTACTGAATCAAAATTATTTTTTGAACATTGATGATAAACCTCAATATTTTTTTTTATTTGATTTGGTAATAAATGTAANGATTTAGGTATTATATTATCCAATATAGTAGCTCCTTGGCTGCCACCAACAATTAAAATAATTATTTTTTTCTTATGGGTAATAAATTTTACTTTTTTTCTTAAATTTAATATTTTTTTTCTTACTGGATTTCTTATATAAAAAAATTTTTTATTAATTTTATTTTTTTTTTTATCCCCCCATCCGAATATAATTTTTTTTGAAAAAGGAGAAAATATCTTATTAGTTAATCCAATAATAATATTTTGTTCATGTAAAATTATTGGTTTAAACAGTATCTTAGAAATTAATAAGAAAGGTATAGAGGTATAGCCTCCAAATCCAACTATAATCTTAGGATCATTTTTCTTTATAAAAATAAAAATTTTAAAAAAATTTTTAAAAAAAGAAAAAAAATCTTTAAAATTTTTTGAAATTCTTAAACTATAAAAAGTAACATTTTTTTTTTTAAATAAGCTTTTATTTTTATTAATAATATTTCTTACTCTCGTATCGGAAAAAAAAATAATTTCTTTTTTTTCAATAATTAATTGTTCTAATAAAGAAATTGCTGGAAAAATATGCCCACCTGTTCCACCCGCAATTATTGCTATCTTAGAATTCTTTTTCATCTGACGCTATGTTATCTTTATAATTTACTCTAGTTAAAGCTATAATTACACCAATATTTAATGCCATTGAAATCATTGAAGACCCTCCATAACTTATAAAAGGAAGAGTGGTGCCAGTTGTTGGAATAAGACCTATAGTTGAACCAATATTTACAAAGATCTGTGAACCTAACTGTATTACTAAACCTGCAACACTTAAAATGACAAAAAGATACTTTTCATTTTTTATTCTTTTATAAATATTAAAAATTAGATATGTAAAAAAAATAATAATAAATAAGCATCCAATAATACCAAATTCTTCAGCAATAACAGAAAATATAAAATCGGTATGGGCATCAGGAAGATTGTCTTTCACCGTACCCAGCCCAGCACCTTTTCCAAGCAAGCCACCTTCTTTTATTGCTTGTAATGATTTTGTTATTTGATAATTGTCTCCTGTCGAAGGATCCAAAAAATTATCAATACGTATTTTAATATTGTCCAAAAGAAAATAAGCGATGAAAGAAACAAAAGAGACAAAAAGCGAACAAAATATTACCCATCTCCACTTTAATCCTCTAATAAATAATTGTCCAAAATAAATAAAAGAAATAATAACAAACATTGAAAAATCTGGTTGAAATAAGATTAAACTTGAAACAAATAAATATAAAATAAATGAAAAAATTTGATTATTAATTAATTGAAATTGNCTTTTTGAAGAAAAAATCCAAGCACAAATGATAGCAAAAGAAATTTTCAAGAATTCTGATGGCTGAAAACTATATCCAAAAAAAGATGCCCATCTAATCGATCCTTTAATCTCAGTTCCAATAAAAAATGAATAAAGAATAAAAAAAATAGAAATCAAAAAAATAAGTAAAAAGAAACGTTTTATACCTGCTTTTGAAAATAGAGAAATAAAAAAAATAAAAAAAAAAGCAAAAAGACTAAAAATTAAATGCTTTATTACAAAATAATATGGCTCTAAACCGTATTTAATTGCAATAGATGGCGTTGCAACAAAAGAAATTAAACAACCTATAGCTATTAAAATAATTGTAGTTATAAAAATATTTCTATCAATACTTCTCCACCAATTATAAAGAAATATATTTAGTTGGTCGTTTTGCATTTCTTGTTTTAAATTTTTGTTACAAAATTAATAAATGCGTTTCCTCTATCCTCAAAATCTCTCCATTCATCTAGCGATGAACATGCTGGAGATAGCAAAACAACTGAAGAAGAATCCTTTTTAGTTTCTTTTTTTGCAAAATAATATGAAAGTTTCACTGCTTCTTGTAGATTCTTTACAATCGTACAGTTTAAAAATTTTTTTAAATATTTTTCATATAAAAACTTTGTTTCACCTAATAAAAAAACATGTTTTACTCTAAAAAAATTTTTTTTTAATTTTTGTAAATTTTTTTCTTTCATCCTGCCCCCTAATATCCAATAAATATTGTTAAAATTCTTTAAAGCTTGATCCGTTGCGTTAATATTTGTTGCTTTACTATCATTAACAAACATTATATTCCCAATCTGCCTTATTTTTTGCACCCTATGCGGTAAAATTTTGAAAGATTTAATAGAATTTTCAATTTTTTTCCAATCAAAAAAACCCAGCGATAAAACTACAGCATAAACTGCCGCAATATTTTGATAATTATGCTCACCAAGAAAATTTTTAAATTGTTTAATATTAATTTTTTTTGAAATCTTTTTCTTTTCTAAATTAAAATTAACTATTAATTTTTTATCTTTAATATATATATCAGCTTTGTTATTTTTTCTTGATATCGTAATTATTTCTGAATTTAATTTTTTTTTTAATTTTTTTACTAAAGAAGATGTTGTCTTATCATCAACGCCAATAATGGAAATATCATTTTCAGACTGATTATTAAAAATTTTAATTTTTTCTGCTATATATTTTTCAAAGCTTTCATGTCTTTCTATATGGTCTTTTGAAATATTTAGCAAAACAGCAACGTTAAATCTTGTTCTTTTCATTGCTTCTAATTGAAATGACGAAATTTCTAGAATATTAAAACTTTTCTTGAATTTTTTTAAATCACAAACTGGTTTTCCTATGTTTCCACTAAGACTATTATTAATTTTTAATTTTTCAAAAACATGACTTAATAAACATACTGTAGTAGATTTACCGTTTGTACCTGTAACTCCAATATATTTTTCCTCGGGATTAAATCTAAAAAATAATTCTATATCGTTTATTATTTCAACTTTTTCTTTTTCTGCTTTTTTTAAAATAATATGTTTTTTTTTTCCTGAATAAGGTATGCCTGGAGATGTAAGCAAAAAAGACATTTTTTTTAAATTACTGTTATTTAAAATTTTAATATTTAATTTATTTTTTTTTGCTTTTGATAATATTTTTTTNTTGTCATCCCAACCAAAAACNCTAAAACCTTNTTTTTTTAGAAANTTGATTGANCTTATTCCAGTTCGACTTAANCCTAAAACTCCCACTTTTTTATTTAAAAAAAAATTCATTCTTTTTTTTTTATCTAAGTTTAAGTGTAGCTAACCCAATTAACGCAAAAATTACAGCTAAGATCCAAAATCTAATTACAATTGTATTCTCATGCCACCCTTTTTTTTCAAAATGATGATGTAAAGGACTCATTAAAAATAATCTTTTACCAAAAAGTTTGAAGGAAGCAACTTGCAAAATAACTGATACTGTTTCGATAACAAATAAAAAACCTATTATAAATAAAACAATTTCATGTTTAATAATTATACTTATTGANCCTAATGCCGCTCCAATTGACAAAGAACCAGTATCGCCCATAAAAATTTTTGCTGGATGTGCATTAAACCATAAGAATCCTAAACATGAACCAACTAAAGCAGAACTTAACACTGCTAGTTCACCACTCCCTGCAATAAAAAACAAATTTAAATATTCTGAAAAAATTTTATTTCCAGCTAAATAAGCTATTAAAGCTAAACATGCTGCNGTTATAATTACCGGAACAACTGCTAATCCATCTAGCCCATCAGTTAAATTGACGCCNTTAGATGTACCAATAATTACTAAAAAAGCAAAAATTGGAAATAAAACTCCCAGGTCAAACAAATAATTCTTAAAAAAAGGAACAGCTAAGGTATTAATAAATTGATAATCAAACAAATTATATAAAAAAAAGAGCATTATAGAAGTAATTAAAAATTGAAAAATTAATTTTGTTCCAGCCTTAAGACCTTTTTTATCTTTTGAAGTTAATTTAAAATAATCATCTATAAAACCTATTGCNCCAAAACCAAAAGTAATTGATAGAACTAACCATATATAATAATTTTTTGTATCCGCCCAAAGTAAAGTGCTTAATACAAATGATATTAAAATTAATAAACCGCCCATTGTTGGAGTTCCTCTTTTTTTTATTAAGTGTTTATCTGGAAGATCTTCTCTTATAGTTTTTTTGTTTCTTTGATTTTTTTTTAACCAACTAATTATANAAGGCGCAAGTAGAAAACTAAAAATTAAGCTAGTTAACAAAGCACCTCCAGATCTAAAAGTTAAATATTTAAAAATATTTAAATAAGTAAAATCTTNGATAAATAATAAAGATAAATAGTAAAGCATATTAAACTAACAAAACTTTTTTATAATTTTATCTAAATGTATAGCACGTGATGCTTTAAATAAAATAATATCATTATTTTTAATATTCTCTTTTAAATCTAAATATAATTCATCTAAATTTTCAGCATGTTTACATTCTAAATATTTTGGTAAAGCGTTAAATAAATTTTTCATTTCTTTGCCTATAGTATAAACGTTAGAAATTTTATTATCCTTTAAAATTTTTTTTATTTGTAAATGAAATTGTTTTGAAAATGAACCTAATTCAAACATATCTCCTAAAACACATATCTTTCTTCTTNTATTTCCTAATCGATTAAGAAAAATAATTGATGCTTTAAGAGACTCNGGGCTAGAATTATATGAATCGTCAATTAAAGTAATTTTTTTCTTTTTATANTNAATATTTANTATTTNNCCNCTACCTTTNANAGCANNNAATTTTGANATTNNTTTTATNNAAGAATNTACATTTTTNTTNAATGCTGNAATAACTGANNTAATTGCNAGANAATTTTCNATCCAATGATCTCCTAAATTATTNAAATNAAAATNNANTTTTTTACCNAAAACTTCTNAAAAAACNTTACAAGAATTTTTANTTTTATATTTANAATTAATCAATTTAATATCGCAATTTTTAGAAGCTCCAAAAGTAATAATATTTTTAATACCTAAATTTTTTAATATTTTTTGTAATAAAGAATAATAAGGGCCATTTTTATTTATAATTGCAATTCCAAGTTTACTCATACCAAAAAATATTTCTGATTTTGCTAAAGCTATATCCTTTAACGAATTAAAATTTCCAATGTGCGCATTAGAAATTTTTGTTATTAATCCAATATCCGGTTTACAAATATTAGACATTTTTTTTATTTCTCCTCTTTTATTCATTCCTAATTCTAAAATACTAATATTTGTTTCATTATTAAAATTAGCTAAGTTAATTGGCATTCCAATCAGATTATTAAAATTACCAGTAGATGTTTGAATTTTATTATTATCATTTAATATAAAAGAAAGCGCTTCTTTTACACTAGTCTTTCCAACGCTACCAGTTATAGCAACTACTTTTCCCTTAATTTTTTTTCTTGAGTAAGAAGCAAGCTTGTGTAAAGAAGTAAGAGTATTTTTGACTAAAATTATTTTTTTTTTAAATTTTTGTAATTTAAATTTTTTATACCCTTCTACATTTGATAAAGATAAACTTGCTCTTCTTTTAAAAGCTTCTGAAATAAATTTATGTCCATCATAGTTTTTTCCTTTTAAGGGTAAGAAAAGATTATTTTTTTTTAATGTTTTACTATTGATTGAGATACCTTTTATAGAACTGTCAACTTCTTGACTCAAAGATAGAGCTTTTTTAATTTGTAAGGACGACCATTCTTTTTGCTTCATATTTTTTTTAATATTTTTAAAACTGTTTCTTTATCAGAAAATCTATAAATTTTTTTGCCAATTATTTGATAATTCTCATGACCTTTTCCGGCAATTAATAAATTTTCTCCTTCTTCGCAATTATTAATAGCCTTCATGATAGCTAAATATCTATTTTTTACTTCAATTGCTTTTGGACAATTATAAATAATTTCTTTTCTAATTTTTTTTGCTGACTCATGTCTTGGATTATCATCTGTTATATATACCTTATCGGCAAGACTATTAGCTATTTTTCCCATTAACGGTCTTTTCTTTCTATCTCTGTCGCCCCCACAACCAAAAACAACTGATAATTTAGATGATTTTTTTTTTTAATACTTCTAATGATTTTTTTAGTGCGTCTGGTGTATGTGCGTAATCAATAAAAATTGAAATTTTTTTTTTATTCTTTTAGGAATTCTTATAT
>PARY01000002.1 GCA_002711715.1 Pelagibacteraceae bacterium
TCCGTGAATAGAATCATATTTAAATAAATGTATATTTGAATCTAAATCAGCTAAATCATTTATAATTTTTACTTTTATATTTTTTGCATTTTTATTTTCTGATAGAGCTCTTAAAAAAAGCCTGCCAATTCTTCCAAATCCATTTATTGCTATATTAATCATTATTTTTTTTATAAATTTTTAGTGCTAATTTTACAATTTCTTTAGCATTTAAACCAAAATTATTATATAAAATTTCTCCTGGTGCTGATGCTCCAAAACNATTCATTCCNAACATATATTTTTCATTTAATATATATTTTGTCCATCCATATTTTGAAGCTGCTTCAATAGCTATTCTTTTTTCAATAGGGCCTAATATTTTATTTTTATAAATATCTTTTGTTTTATCAAAAATTTCCCAGCAAGGCATTGATACAATCGTTACTTTTAAAGATTTTTTTTCAAGAATTTCCTTTGCCTTAATAGCTATAGATACTTCTGAACCTGTAGACAAAATTGTTATATCTCTATTGTTTTTTTTTGTTTCTGCAATTATATATGCTCCTTTTTTTGACATGTTGTCTGATATTTTTTCTTTTCTGACAATAGGAATATTTTGTCTTGTAAGAGAAATAACAGACGGTGTATTATCTTTCAAAGCAATCTCCCAGCATTCCAATGTTTCAATAGCATCAGCTGGTCTTAGAACATTTAAATTTGGAAGGGATCTTAAGCTTGTAAGCTGTTCAATTGGTTGATGGGTTGGCCCATCTTCTCCTAAACCAATAGAGTCATGAGTCATGACATAAATAACTTTTTGCTTCATGATTGACGCAAGTCTTATTGATGGCTTGCAATAATCTGTAAAAATTAAAAAAGAACCACCGTATGGAATTAAACCCCCATGAAGAGATATTCCTGTCATTGTGCCAGCCATAGCATGTTCTCTAACACCGTAATAAATGTACGTTCCCTTATAGTTTGAACTACTAAAAGTTTTTTGANTATCTGCTTTTGTTAAATTAGATTCAGTTAAATCTGCTGAGCCCCCTATTAAAAACGGTATTTTTTTTTGTAATAAATTAATTGCAATATTAGAAGCTTTTCTAGTAGCAATTTCTTCATTTGACGCACAAAGTTTTTTTTTAATTTTTTTTAATTCTAAAAAGCANCTTTTATCAATTTTTTTATTTAAATAATCATTAAATAATTCTTTTTTCTTTTTATTTAAATTTTTTAAAGTTTGATTCCATTTTTTATTTTCATTAATTCCTTTAATTCCTATATTTTTCCACATTTTTGATATTTCTTTAGGAATTATAAATGGGAGATGTNCCCAATTTAATTTTTTTTTTGCTTTTTCTACTTCATCTGATCCAAGTGCAGCACCATGACTTAAATTTTTGCCTTGTTTGTTTGGCGATCCGTATCCGATAATAGTTTTACAGGCAATGAATGAAGGTGTTTTTGTTTTCTTTGCTTTCTTAATAGCATTATAAATTTGTTTAAAATTATGACCGTTTATTTTTTGCACATCCCAATTACACGCTTTAAATCTTAACAAATGATTTTCAGAAGTAGATAGACTTGTTGGTCCATCAATTGAAATATTATTATCATCAAACAAAACAATTAATTTATTTAATTTTAAATGACCTGCTAAAGAAATTGCTTCATGGCTAATACCTTCCATCAAACAACCATCTCCAGCAACAGCGTAAGTATGATGATTAATTAAATTTTTTCCAAATANAGAAGATAGATGTTTTTCAGCTATTGCCATACCTACTGAATTTGCTAAACCTTGTCCTAATGGACCTGTAGTTGTTTCAATGCCACATTCTATATCATATTCTGGGTGGCCGGGAGTTTTACTTTTTAATTGCCTAAATTGTTTAATTTGATCAATAGTTACTTTTTTATACCCAGTTAAATATAATAATGAATATAAAAGCATAGAACCATGCCCTGCGGATAAAACAAATCTATCTCTATTAGGCCATTGAGGATTTTCAGGATTAAAATTTAAAAAATATTTATAAAGAATTGTTGCAACATCTGACATACCTAATGGCATTCCAGGATGACCAGAATTAGCTTTTTCGACAGCATCCATAGAAAGAGCTCTAATTGCATTAGACATTAATTTTAACTCTTTTATGTTTAAATTATTTTTGGTTAACACATCTCGATATATAATTTTTTAATTCTAATTTGCGATATAGATTATAGAATAAAAAAATATACTTTAGTATAAGTAGATATAATAAAAAAAAAAAATAATGCCAGTTTTAAGAATAAATATTAACGGACGTTACTACGATATTACGTGTGAAAAAAATAAGGAAAAATATGTTTTAGAGCTTTCGAAATATTTTGATGAAAAAATTAAAAATTTATCTAGCAAATTAAAAAATGTCGATCATTCAAGATTACTTGTTTTAACCGGAATTTTATTAAGTGAAGAACTAAACAATTTTATGAAAGATAAAAGTAAAGTTGATAATCCGTATGGCACTAATTATAAACTGCAACTTGAAGATTTAAAAAAAAAACAGTTAGAAGCATCGACAATAGTAAAAAATAAAATAGATAAATTAATTTCACGTATACAATCTTTAACTAAATGAAAATTCTTTTTTTTGGTGATATTTTCGGTAGATCGGGAAGAGATGCTTTAATAAAAGAAATACCTTATTTTAAAAAACAATATGGNCCTGACTTTATTTTAGTAAATGGAGAGAATGCTTCACATGGAAAAGGCATATCATATTCAATTTGTAAGGACTTATTTTCAGCAGGAATAGATGTTATTACAGGGGGAAATCATATTTTTGATAATCAAGATGTGTTTAATTTTATTGATAAAGAAAAAAGATTATTAAGACCTAACAATTATCCTATTGATACACCAGGGAATGGATACGGAATCTATGAAAAAAATCAAAAAAAAATATTAGTTATTAATGTAATGGGAAGAGTGTTTATGCAACCACTAGATGACCCATTCGAATCTGTTAAAAAAATTATAAACGGAAAAGTAATTGGAAAAGATATTTCAGCGATAATAATTGATATACATTGCGAAGCAACGAGTGAGAAAATGGCTATAGGNCATGAATTTGATGGCAAGACAAGTTTAATTGTAGGAACTCATACTCATATTCCAACAGCAGATGCAAGAATTCTTTCAAATGGTACTGCTTACATCTCAGATTTAGGCATGTGTGGTGATTATGATTCAATTATTGGTATGGATAAAAATAAAGCACTGGAAAGATTTAAAAAAAAAACTCCAGTAAGAGGCATTCATCCTGCTACTGGAGAAGCATCTTTGTCATGTGTTTTAGTTGAACTAGATGATATAACGGGGTTAGCAAAATCTATAAAACAAATAATTAAAGGAGGGTCTTTAGAAGAAATTTCTTAATATTTTTTAATATGGCTGGTCATTCAAAATTCAAAAACATAATGTTTAGAAAAGGAGCNCAGGATAAAAAAAGAGCTAAAATATTTTCCAAATTAGGTAGAGAAATTCAAATTGCTTCAAAACAAGGTGGAATAGATCCAGATTCAAACCATCGACTACGAACAGCTATAGACGCAGCTAAAGCTGCAAATGTTCCAAAAGATAATATAGAAAGAGCGATTAAAAAAGGATCTAGTAATGAAATTAATAGTTTAGAAGAAATAAAATACGAAGGNTTTGGGCCTGGAGGTGCCTCGTTAATTATTGAAACTATGACTGATAATAAAAATAGAACAGTTTCTGAAATAAGAGAAATTTTTTCAAAAAATGGAGGATCAATAGNTGAGAATGGAAGTGTATCTCATAGTTTTAAAAGAAAAGGGGAATTAATTTATAAAGCAGATACAGCTTTAGAAAATAAGGTTTTCGATTTTGCTGTAGAAGCAGGTGCTGATGATATTCTTAATGAAGATGAAAATTATACTATTTATTGTGATCCAAAAAAAATTATTAGTATTAAAGAAAAAATTTCTGAATTATCCATAGAACCTATCTCAGTATCACTAACTTGGAAATCATCTAATGAAGTAGATATAAATAAAGAGGATGGCAAAAAACTTTTTAATCTTATTAACCAATTGGAAGATAATGAGGATGTTCAGAATATATCTTCAAATTATAATATTTCAAAAAAAGTTTTTGATACAATAGAATTTGATAATTAGATAAAAAAAATGGCAGATAAAACATGGAAAGCTAGAGAAAGACAAGTTGCTGGGTATTTTAATACGAATAGAACTCCATTAAGTGGTGGTGCATCAAGACATACTAGATCCGATTCTCTTCATAAAGATTTGTTTGTAGAATGTAAATTAAGAAAAAAACATTCAGTTATCTCACTGTGGGATGAAACAAATGAAATGGCAAAAAAAGAATCCAAAACACCAGTTATCGCACTATGTGAATCTGGAAGACCTGGTTTTTGGGTTATGGTCCATAGCGATGATTTAGAAAAAGTATCTGACATAGTTAAAAAAAAATAATATTTGCATTTTTATTAAGAAATAATACTTTGTTTTTTTCGTTATAATTTTAAAATAGATTATTAAATTATGGAAAACCAAGCTGTAGATGCTGTAAATCTTGTTCAAAATGGAGCATACGATCTATCCATTTTGACTTTATTTTTTAGAGCAGACCCAATTGTTAAGTTTGTTATAATTGGGCTTTTCACATCGTCAATATGGAGTTGGGCAATAATCATAAATAAAATAAAAATGATTAGAAAAATGAACAATGTAACAAAAAAATTTGAAGATCTTTTTTGGTCCACTTCTTCTTTAGAGGATTTGTATACTAAAACTGAAAGTAAGAATGATAANCCTATGATCGCAATTTTTAATAAGTCAATGATTGAGTGGCTGAAGCTTAGAAATTCTAAAATTAAAGATAAAATTGAGAATAGATTAAATAATGTACTAGTTAATTCTATAAATAATCAAATTACAAAATTAGAAAAAAATATGATTTTTTTGGCATCTTTAGGTTCCTCAGCACCGTTTGTTGGATTATTTGGAACTGTTTGGGGTATTATGAATAGTTTTCAAGCTATTGGTATAACAAAAAATACTAGCTTAGCAGTTGTTGCCCCAGGAATTGCTGAAGCTTTATTTGCAACGGCTTTAGGTTTAATAGCAGCAATACCTGCTGTTATAGCTTATAATAAATTATCAAGTATTTTTGATAATTACTCAATTAGATTAGAAACTTTTGCTCAAGAATTTGTTAATCGTGTGACAAAATAAAAAAAAATGTCTAATAGACCTATACAAACAGTTAGCAGTATAAAATTTTCAAGAATTTTAAAAAGAAGTAAAACAATTAGTCAAATAAACGTTACTCCAATGGTGGATGTAATGTTAGTTTTACTAGTAATATTTATGATAACTGCTCCATTATTGAAAGTTGGAGTTCCAATTAATTTACCAAAAACAAAAGCAAAGGCATTACCTGAAGATCAAACTCCTTTATCTGTAACAATTAATAAGGAAGAAAAGATTTTTGTACAAGATACAGAAATAAGTTTAGAAAAATTAATACCTAAATTAGTTTCTATTTCAAAAAACAGGAATGATAGAAAAATTTTTATCAGAGCAGACGAGGTTTTGTCATATGGACGAGTAGTTGAAGTAATGGCAGTAATTACTTCGGCTGGGTTTAATAAAATCGCGCTAGTTACTGATTTTGAAACAAAAAAATAAATGATATTAAATAATTTAATTTTTCTTCCAATTAAAAGAGAAGTTTTGGAAAAAAAGAATTATCTTTTACAGTCGTTGGGACTTCATTTATTAATAATAATGTTGATTTACTACGGATTGCCAAATCTCTTTAGATATCGTGCAGAATTTTTACCTCCTTTGCCAGTTGAAATAATAAATATTTCAAATAAAACAGCAGCGCCAAAAATTAATTTTAAAAAAACTCCGGACACATCAAAAAATAAAACTAATTATGCAAATCAAGAAAATATTAAATATAATAATCAAACTAAAATTCCAGATACCACTGAGACAATCGAAGAAACGAAAGAAGCTGTTCAAATAAAAAAAAAAAAAATTGTTAAATTAAAAGAACTAAAAAAAAAACCTAATCAACTGCAAAGTGTTTTAAAATCCATAGAACAAGTAAAAAAAGATTTTAGTGATAAGAAGAAAAAAGATAAAGAAGAAAATAAGAACGAAGAAAAAGTAACTCCTACACAACTGGGATTAAATTTATCAATAAGTGAGATTGATGCTGTTAGAAGACATTTTCAACAATGCTGGAATATTCCATCAGGAGCTAGAGAAGCAGGAGGGTTGGCTACAGAAATTAAAGTAAGATTTAATAAAGAAGGAAACGTTATAGATGCAAAAATAGTTGATATAAGGCGAATGAAAAGAGATAGATATTTTAGGACTGCGGCAGAAAGCGCTTTAAGAGCTGTGTTGAATCCTAGATGCAAAAATGCACCATTACCAGAAAATAAATTTGACAAATGGAAAAATTTAACTTTAAATTTTGACCCGAAAAGTATAATTGGTTATTAATATTTTTTTTTTTATTAAATTGAAACATACAAAAAAAATAATTTTTTCTTTCTTAATTTTCTTTTCTTATATTTTAAATGCAAATGCAGAGCTTAAGATTGACATTACATCTGGTTATACAGAACCAACTCCTATTGGTATTCATGAATTTATAGGAACTAATGATGAAGAAAAAAACTTAGCTAAACAAATCACAAAATTAGTAATTGCTGATTTAAATAATAGCGGTCTTTTCAAA
The DNA here is from genome assembly GCA_002711715.1 of Pelagibacteraceae bacterium. The sequence continues at coordinate 6,782 of PARY01000002.1, forward strand.
ATCATTGATCCTAAATCATATATTCAAAAAATTTCAAGCACTAACATTATGCCCAAATTTTCTGATTGGAAAGTTATAAATACACAAGCATTAATCGTTGGTTCTAGCGTGTTAACTCCAAGTGGTCACGTTAGAATTGAATTTAGATTATGGGATGTTTTTGCGGAACAACAAATGGCAGGATGGGCATTTAGTACAGTAAGAAGTAATTGGAGACAAATCTCCCATCGAATAGCTGATAAAGTTTATGAGAGATTAACTGGCGAAATTGGTTATTTTGATACAAGAATTGTATATATAGCAGAAAGTGGCCCGCAAAAAAAAAGAATTAAAAGGCTTGCAATTATGGACCAAGATGGCGCTAACCATCGTTTTTTAACTGACGGAAATAATTTAGTTCTTACACCTCGATTTTCCCCTTCTCAACAAGAAGTAACTTACTTATCATATATCGGGAGAGTTCCGAGAGTATTTCTATTAGATATTGAAACAGGCAAACAAGAAATAGTAGGAGATTTTCCNGGAATGACTTTTGCACCACGTTTTTCACCNTTTGGAGATGAAGTTATAATGTCTTTAGCTACGGGAGGTAATTCTGATATTTATACATACAATCTANAAACAAATATAAGAAAACAATTAACAACTTATAGAGGAATTGATACATCCCCATCTTTTTCTCCAAATGGAAAAAGGATTGTTTTTAATTCTGATAGAGGAGGTACATCACAAATTTACGTTATGTCTAATAAAGGAAAAAAAATAAAAAGAATTAGTTTTGGCAAAGGCACCTACTCAACACCAGTATGGTCTCCAAGAGGAGATTATATCGCTTTTACAAAGTTTTTTAATNAAACTTTTTATATCGGTATTATGACTCCTGAGGGAAAAGGAGAACGAGTAATTGCCAAAGGATTTCTTGTAGAAGGGCCAACTTGGACACCTAATGGACGCATGATAGCATATACAAAAAAAGACTATCCGAAACAAAAAAAAGATGGAAAAACAAGAATCTTTTTAATCGATTTAACAGGGTTTCATGAAAAAGAACTTATTACACCCCTAGAAGCATCTGACCCAGCTTGGTCCCCTTTATTGGATTAAAAAAAAAATAAAATAAAACTTGTGTCTAACTGAATAGTTATTATTATAATCAAANATATATAGGTAATTTTATATAATAAAAATTTATCTAGTTTTATAGAAATGTATATATTTAAAACCATCTCAGCATTTATCTTTTCAATATTCTTCTTATATAGTTGCACCCAACAAGGCGCTATGGAGGATGTAACAACTGGACTATATGAAAAAGGTGAAATGTCTTATCTTGATAAACAAATGACAATTCCTGCAAAAGTATATTTTGATTATGATCAATATTTAATAACTGACATGGCACAAAATACATTAGATATGCAAATTACTTGGTTGGAAGCAAATCCTTCTAAATATATCCTTATAGAAGGTCATTGTGATGAAAGAGGAACACGTGAATATAATTTAGCTTTGGGTGAAAGAAGAGCTAATGCAGTTATAGAATATTTAAGTTCAATGGGTATTGCTGAAGGTAGATTAAATACAGTTTCATATGGAAAAGAAAGACCAGATATGGAAGGCTCATATAGTGATGCATGGCAAAAAAATAGAAGATCAGTTACAACTGTAGACGTAGACAGATAAATCAAATTATTCTTCTCTTCTCTAAATTTTATAGTAATCTAAAAACAGTATTTATAGAACTAAGTTTCTTTAAATTTTGCTCAGAAATGTTTAATAGAAAAACTAATATTTTAAAATATTTTTTACTTTTATTTATTTTCATAGAATTTGATTTAAATGCTGAGGATGAATTTGACTACAATTTGCTTAATGAAAAAATAAATCGATTAGAGCAAGAAATATCTGATGTTCATAAAATTTTATACGGCACAGATAACAATGTATCAATTAAAGAAGATAAAAAACCAATTTCTTCCAAATATCAAAGAAGAATAAACAGGCTTGAAAATGACTTTACTAAATTAAATGGCCAATTTGAAGAAATTTTTTTCAGACTAGATCAACTGCAAAACAAGCTAAATACAGTTACTTCTGACGTAGATTTTAGATTATCAACAAAAAATAACACCTCTACAGAAGGATTACCTAAAGCTAAAAAAGATAGATCTGGCATAAAAGACACATATGCATATCCTGATAATACTTCAGATGTTAATTCTTCAGGAGGGGATGCTGAAATTTTAGGAACTATTAAACAAAAAGATAATATAGATGAGCCATTTGAAGTAGCAAGAAATTTTCAATCACCAGATGATTTATTTAATTATGGAAAAGATTCGTTACGAAATTTAAATTATTCTGATGCAGAAAACGCTTTTAAAGGATTTGTAAAAAAATATCCAAAAAATGAAAAAGTTCCAAATGCATATTTTTGGCTTGGTGAATCATTATTTGTAAGAGAAAGTTTTCCAGAAGCAGTTTTAGCTTACGGACAAGTAATAAAGAATTATAAAAAACATAAAAAAGCCCCAGCAAGTTTGTTAAAAATAGGAATAGCTTTTTCTAATTTAGATAAAAAAAAAGAGTCCTGTAATGCTTTAAATAATGTATTAAAACAATATCCTGATTCTGATAAAGATATTTTAAAAAAAACAAATTTTATAATTCAAAAAAATAATTGTTAATTTTTAAGATGATTGAAAAAGTTTTTTTTAAAATTATGGANAATCTTGGTTCTTATGAGAAAAAGCCTCATTTAGCTGTAGCAGTTTCAGGAGGATGTGATAGCTTATGCCTTGCTATTTTAGCTAAGGAATGGATAAATATCAGAGGTGGAAAAATTACCGCTCTTATAGTTGATCACGGGCTAAGAAAAAATAGTAAAAAAGAGTGTAAAGAAACACAAAACATACTAAAGAAAAGAAAAATTTTTAGCCATTGTTTTAAATGGAAATTTTCAAAATTACCAAAAAGTGGTGTGCAAGAAAAAGCACGAGAGTTCAGATACAATATTTTTGAGGACTGGTGTTTTAAAAAAAATATTAAGCATTTATTAGTTGCTCATCATTTTGAAGATCAAAAAGAAACTTTTTTTATGAGACTAAATGATAATAGTAATATTTACGGCTTAGCTTGTATGCCAAAAATTTTATTAAAAAATAATATAAGAATTCTTAGACCTTTTTTAGATTTTAAAAAAAAAGAAATTATTAAATATTTAAAAGAAAAAAAAATAAATTGGATTGAAGACCCAACAAATGTATCTTTAAAATATTCTAGAAATAGATTAAGAAAAATTTTACCAAAATTAGAAAAAAAAGGATTAACAGATAATAAATTAAAAAAAATTTTAAAAAGGGCTCAAAAAGAAAGAAAGAAAATTGAAAAAAAAACTAATGCTTGGCTAATTAAAAATGTAGAAATTAACACTCTTGGTTATGCACTAATAAATTTTGGTAGTTTAAAATTATTAAATAAAGATGATTTTATATTTTTTTTTTCTAGAATACTTAGTGTAATCTCAGGNTCGTTTTATGTACCTAAATCAAAATATGTTTATAATTTTTATAAAAAAATTAAGTTTGATAAGAATATTAAACATACAAATTTAGGGGGATGTCATATTTTTTTTTTTAAGAAAAAATTATATATTTGTAGAGAAATTTTTAAAAAAAATAGAAAGCAAAAAATAAATTTTCAATTTAATAAAATTATTTGGGATAATAGATTTGAAATTGAACAAAAAAAAAATAAAAATTTTTTTTTAAAAAAAAAGTTAGGAAAATCGGTTTTTATTGAACAGCTCCAAAAAAATGGTTTGAATGAAATATTATTAAAAAATGACAAGTTAAAAAAAAAATTTATCATCCCAAATAAAATAATTTTATCTCTTCCAGCAATAAAAAATAAGAAAAATGATGTTTTATATGTACCTCATTTAAAGTATTATTCTAATGTAAAAAGTAAAAAAGAATTCTCGGATATGAATTTTCTTTTTAAACCAGATATACCATTGCCAAATATTTATTAAGAAATGATATTGTCCTTATAAAAAAAAAGATTAAATATAGATATATATGAAAAAATTAAAAAAAAATTTCTTAATTTGGTTGATTATAGGGTTTGTTTTATCTTCCTTTTATAATTTTTTTACTAAATCAGACCAAACAAAAATTGTGCAAAATATTGCTTTTTCTGATTTTTTAAATGAAGTTGAAAAAGATAACGTTTTAGACGTGAATATTAAAGGNGATTTAATAAATGGAAATTTAGTAGATGGAAAGAAATTTAAAACTTATACTCCGTATGACCCTAATTTAATTGAAAAATTATCAAATAAAGATGTGAAAATAAATGTTGAACCTTATAACAATAAAGGATCCTCTTTGCTAAACGTTATTTTATCATGGTTCCCAATGCTTTTATTAATTGGTGTATGGTTATTTTTTATGCGTCAAATGCAATCAGGAAGTAGNAAAGCGCTTGGTTTTGGTAGATCGAAAGCTAAAATGTTAAATGAAAAAACTGGAAAGATTACATTTAAAGATGTTGCAGGGATAGATGAATCAAAAAATGAATTAGAAGAAGTAATTGAATTTTTAAAAGATCCTTCAAAATTTCAACGTCTTGGAGGCAAAATACCCAAGGGTGTTTTATTGATTGGCCCTCCTGGTTGTGGAAAAACACTTTTAGCTAGAGCTGTAGCTGGTGAAGCAGGCGTGCCTTTTTTTACTATATCAGGATCAGACTTTGTAGAAATGTTTGTAGGTGTTGGAGCTTCTAGAGTACGAGATATGTTTGAACAAGGTAAAAAGANTGCCCCTTGTATTATTTTTATTGATGAAATAGATGCAGTTGGTAGACATAGAGGAGCAGGTCTTGGAGGAGGGAATGATGAAAGAGAACAAACTTTAAATCAATTATTAGTTGAAATGGATGGTTTTGAAAGTAATGAAGGTGTAATTATTGTTGCTGCAACTAATAGACCGGATGTTCTAGACCCTGCCTTGCTTAGACCTGGCAGATTTGATAGACAAGTAGTTGTCCCTAATCCGGATATACTTGGTAGAGAACAAATTCTAAAAGTACATTTAAGAAAAGTACCACTTGCTCCAAATGTTGACCCAAAAATTATCGCTAGAGGCACACCTGGTTTTTCAGGGGCGGACTTGGCAAATCTTGTTAATGAAGGTGCATTATTAGCAGCAAGAAGAAATAAGAGATTTGTTACAATGCAAGAAATGGAAGATGCTAAAGATAAAGTTTTAATGGGTATTGAGAGAAAATCAATGGTTATGAAAGATGAAGAAAAAAAATTAACNGCTTATCATGAAGCAGGACATGCAATTGTTGCTATTCATTCAAAAGAGTCAGACCCAGTCCATAAAGCTACAATTATTCCAAGAGGAAGAGCGTTAGGTATGGTAATGCGATTGCCTGAAAGTGATAGGATATCAATGTCAAAAATAAAATTAAAGGCAGATTTAGCAGTTGCAATGGGGGGTAGAATTGCTGAGGAAATAATTTTTGGTCCATCTAAAGTTACTACAGGAGCATCGTCTGATATTAGTATGGCTACAAATATAGCAAGAAAAATGGTAACTGAGTGGGGTATGAGTGATAAATTAGGCCCTTTANCATATGGAGAAAANGAACAGGAAATTTTTTTAGGTCATTCAGTAACTCAAAAANAAAAATATATCAGAANNTACTGCTCAAGAAATTGATAANGANATAANAAAAATAGTAGATGAANCNTANAAAAAAGCACGTTCAATTATAAAAAAGAATATTAATCAANTNCATAANNTAGCTAAAGGNTTNTTNCATTATGAAACANTAACTGGNGANGAAATTAAAGACATTATTAAAGGTAAAAAAATTAAAAAATCTAATATAAAAAATGCAAAAAAAAAGAATACAACTCTTTCCCCGGTTCCTACTGTAGAAAAAAGAAAAAAAAAAAATTGGACTTTCAGAACCTCAAGTGGAAAACAATTAATAATTAGCAAAAATATTTATAAAAAAATAATTCTATAGTTAGAATAGCATTGTGAATTTTTCTAAATCTTTTAAAAAACCATATTTAGGCTTTAAAACACCAGCTGTTATGGGTATTTTAAATATCACNCCAGATAGTTTTTCAGATGGAGGNAAATATTTCTCAAAACCAGTTATTGCAATTAATAATGCAATTAAAATGCATAAAATGGGAGCAGATATTATTGATATTGGCGCTGAATCAACTAGGCCAGGAGCNCTTCCTGTNAANCCTGAAATAGAAATCAAAAGATTAAAACCTATTATTCTTGGTTTAAAAAATAAGANATTAAATATTTCAATTGATACTAGAAATTCTTTAACAATGAAATTTGCCTTAGATANTGGTGTTAAAATTATTAANGATGTCTCTGCACTTAATCATGATCCAGAAAGTATAAATGTTATTAAAGCTTCTAAATGTTTATTAGTTTTAATGCATATGCGAGGCAATCCACAAACTATGCAGAAAGAACCTAAATATAATTTTGCACCAAGAGACATATATTATTTTTTAAAAAAAAAAATTATGAAATGCGAGAAAAATGGTATAAAAAAAAAAAGAATTATTATCGATCCAGGCATTGGCTTTGGTAAAACAAGCAAACACAATATTCAAATTCTACAAAATTTAAGAATATTTCATAAATTAGGATGTAATATTTTAATAGGACTTTCAAGAAAAAGATTTATTTCAGATTTAAGTAAAAAAGAAGANCCGATTGATAGAATTCCAGGAACAATAGCAGCAAATCANTATGCATTAGAACAAGGGGTAGATATTATTAGAGTNCATGATGTTAAGGAAGCTTTACAAGCAAAATTAATTTGGCAGGCGCTGAAAAAATAATATCAAACTATTATGAACAAAAAATTATTTGGAACAGATGGTATCAGNTCGTTATCAAGTGATGAAATTTTCAATAACTTTTCATTAAATAATTTATCTAAAGCTATTATAAAAAATAATAAAAATTTAAGAATTCTGATTGGAAGAGATACAAGGGATTCAAGTAAANAAATAGAAAATAATTTTATTAATGCCTTAAAAACTAATGGGGCAAAAATATTTAAAGCTGGTTTATTAACAACACCAGCAATAGCCTATTTAACAAAAAAACTTAATTGTAATTTAGGTATAGTTATATCAGCATCTCATAACCCATACCAATTTAATGGAATAAAATTTTTTAATAAAAATGGCGATAAGTTACCTGATTTAGATGAAAATAAGATTGAAAAAGATTTTTTTAAGTTATGTGATAATAAAAATAAATATAAAAGTAATGGGAAAATACAAATAATAAAAAAACCTTTTGCAGTTTATAAAAAAAAATTTGTTAAGATTCTAATAAAAAGTAATTTTTCGAAGAAATTAAAAATTGTAATTGATTGNGCAAATGGATCATCTTATAAAGTTGCAAAATATATATTTTCAAAGATAGATATTAATACAATTTATATAAAAGATAAACCTAATGGCAAAAATATTAATTACAAATGTGGTGCTTTATACCCTCAAAGNTTAATAAGTGAAGTAAAAAAAAAGTCAGCTGATTTTGGTTTTTCTTTTGATGGTGATGGGGACAGAATAATTTGTTGTGATGAAAAAGGAAAAATAATTGATGGAGATAAAATTCTAGCATGTTTAGCTCAATACTTTTTTTATAAATCAAAACCACAATCAGATTCAATAGTGGGTACACATATGTCAAATAGAGGNCTTGAACAGTTTGTTAATAAAATTGGTTTAAAATTTTATAGATCAAATATTGGTGATAAATTTGTTTATGANTTAATGAAAAAAAAAAANTGTTTTTTAGGTGGTGAGCAATCAGGCCATATTATTTTAAAAGAATTTGGATCTTCCGGAGATGGTGTATTAATAGCTTTATATCTAATTAAAATAATTTCAGAATATAATAAGAAGACTAGCGAAATTTTTGATCTTTATAATTCTCATTTTCAGATACAAAGAAACATAAAACTAAAAGATTCTAATCTTAAAGAAAATAAGAAAATTAATAATTTATTAAGGTTTTATAACAATAAAATTATCGGTTCTTCNAGAGTTTTGATAAGAATTTCAGGCACCGAGCCAGTTATTAGATTATTAGTAGAGGGAAAAAAACACAGTAAAATCAAACTATTAGCAAAGAAATTAAATAATAAAATAAAGAATTTCATTTAAATACAATATTTTTCAAAAATATAAAACAAAAAACTGTGTTGCTTATTTACAACATATAGTACTTATATGAATTTTATGCTTTTAATACACTATATTAAGTGTACTATATTCAAATACTACTATATGTAGTAATTATGTATAATTACTAACTTTTTTAGGGAGGCAAATATGAATGCCTTAAATGCAGCAAAAAGATGGATCGGAGCACTAACAGAAGTAGGCCTAATGTTAATTGCTTTTGGTATCGTAGCTGGATTATTGTATCCCGGCGCCGTTCCTTTTATTGGTACTGATGTTGTGTCCAACATTACGGCATTATTGAATCAACTTGGTAATAATGGAGTAGTTGGATTAGTAGCATTAGCTATCATATGCTGGTTGCTTAATAAAAGATCAATCAGCTAAGATTTAGAGTTTCACCCTCCCGAATTTGATCCCGACACGGTGAAGGTGTATAGAAAAGAGCCCAGAAATGGGCTCTTTTTTTTTTTACTTATTCACTTACCTTTTTTGAATTTTTAGACCTATTTGCGATTGTACAAATTGACTATCAAATTTGGCAATTTCTTCTTTTGAGTATTTGCTTTTATCAATTATAGAAAAAAGCCATGTTAGAATGAATGCTGTTGTTACCGAAAATAGTGCTGGATATTTATAAGGAAATATTGGGTTATCATAACCAAAGACATCGACCCAAACTGCTGGACCAAGAATTACCAAGATTGTCGCTGTGATAAGACCGGAACTGCCTCCTATTAAGGCNCCTTTGGANGTTAGTTTTTTCCAGTACATGGAGAGAAATAGAATTGGAAAGTTTGNGCTNGCNGCTACGGCAAATGCAAGNCCAACCATAAACGCAACGTTCTGTTTTTCAAAAANAATACCAAGAAAGATAGCAACACACCCCAGAGTAACAACTGAGATTTTTGAGACAAATAATTCATCTTTTTCGTTAACTTTCCCTTTTTTGAGGGCGCAAGCATATAGATCATGGCTAACTGCTGCGGCTCCGGCAAGGGTAAGTCCTGATACTACAGCAAGTATTGTGGCGAAGGCTACGGCTGATATAAATCCCAAAAAAATATTCCCCCCAACAGCGTTTGCAAGATGTATTGCGGCCATATTATTTCCTCCTCTTAACCCACCGTCTGCGTTCAAAAATTCAGGGTTTGTCGAAATTAACATAATTGCCCCAAAACCTATTATGAAGGTTAGTATGTAGAAATAACCAATAAAACCTGTGGCAAAAAAAACCGATTTACGTGCCTCTTTTGCGTCCTTAACGGTAAAAAAGCGCATTAGAATGTGAGGAAGCCCCGCTGTTCCAAACATAAGAGCTATCCCTAGAGATATTGCCGAAATAGGATCCGATATCAACCCGCCAGGCTGCATGATAGCGTAACTTTTGGGATGGGCGTTTACCGCCTTCTGAAAAAGTGTCTCGAAACTGAAACCAGTAGTCCACATAACTGCGATTGCCATAAAGGTTGCACCAGACAAAAGTAAAACAGCCTTGATAATTTGAACCCAGGTGGTTGCTAACATGCCACCAAAACTTACATAGAGAATCATCAGCACCCCAACAATAACGACAGCCAACTCATAGGGGAGCCCGAATAGTAGTTGAATCAGTTTGCCTGCTCCAACCATTTGCGCAATTAGGTATAAGGCGACAGTTACCAATGACCCGCTTGCAGCAAGGCATCTTATTTGGGTCTGATCAAGCCGGTGTGATGCAGCGTCGGCAAATGTATAATCTCCTAAATTGCGTAGCCGTTCAGCGAGTAGAAATAGTATAATTGGCCATCCTACAAGAAATCCAATCGAATAAATAAGACCGTCATATCCCGAAAGATAGATAAGACCGGAAATACCTAAAAAAGATGCAGCAGACATATAGTCACCTGCAATAGCTAATCCGTTTTGCAGGCTAGTAATTTTTCCCCCTGCAGCGTAAAAGTGAGAACGGGATTTTGTCCTTTTGGCAGCCCAATAGGTGATCACAAGAGTTGCGAAGACAAATATGAAGAACATTGTTATGGCCGGATAATTTGTCATTTATTCTTTTTTAGGATTCTTTTCTCTGTTTGGTCAAATTCTCGATTTGCTATAAAGACGTAAATTCCCGTTGATGCAAAAGCCAAGAGTATAATCGAAACTCCAATGGGAATTCCAATTGTGATAATCGATTCATCGGATATTCTAAGCCCCAGCACTTCAGGGAAAAAGGCAACTAGGAGAATAAAAGAAAAGTAAGTTAAAAGTGTAACGGCTNATAGAAGCCAGCTAACAAAAGACTTTCTTTTAACTAGAGATTTGAAGTCTTCACTGTTAATAATCTTTTTTTCTAAACGAGACCCCATTGAAACTAGACCACTTAAATTCTATCTTTCGTTATTGTAATTTTTTTAGAAGTTTTATATTTATTAAGATTTAAATACTTTTTAGACATGTCTTTCATTCCTTTTTTTACGTAATTTCTGATATCATGAGTTATATGCATTGAGCAAAATTTAGGACCGCACATAGAACAAAATTGTGCAACTTTTGCACCTTCTGACGGCAATGTTTCATCATGTAATGACTTTGCTTTTTCTGGATCTAATGACAAATTAAATTGATCATGCCATCTAAACTCAAACCTTGCTTGGCTCAAAGCATCATCTCTAATTCTGGCGCCAGGATGACCTTTAGCTAAATCAGCAGAATGAGCTGCTATTTTATATGTAATAACCCCTTCTTTTACATCTTCTTTATCAGGAAGACCAAGGTGTTCTTTTGGTGTAACATAACATAGCATTGCAGTTCCATACCATCCGATCATTGCTGCTCCAATTGCACTTGTTATGTGATCATAAGCAGGAGCTATATCAGTAGTTAAAGGACCTAAGGTGTAAAAAGGAGCTTCATTACATATCTTTAATTGTTTTGTAACATTTTCTTTAATTAGATTTATTGGTACATGTCCAGGTCCTTCAATCATGACCTGACAATCCATTTTATATGCAATTTTATTTAACTCGCCTAAAGTTTCAAGTTCAGCAAATTGAGCTTTGTCGTTTGCATCTGCTATTGAACCAGGTCTTAACCCATCACCTAGGGAAAAAGAAACATCATAACTCCTCATAATTTCACATATTTCTTTAAATTTAGTATATAAAAAATTCTCCTTGTGATGAGCTAGACACCACTTAGCCATTATAGAACCACCACGAGAAACAATACCGGTTGTTCTTTTTGAGGTTAACGGTATATATTGCATTCTTACACCAGCATGAATTGTAAAATAATCTACACCTTGCTCTGCTTGCTCAATTAAAGTATCTCTATAAACCTCCCATGTTAAATCTTCAGGAGTTTCCACTTTTTCTAAAGCTTGATAAATGGGTACTGTTCCAAGAGGCACAGGACAATTTCTTATAATATATTCACGAATGTTATGAATGTTTTTTCCCGTAGATAAATCCATAATTGTATCGGCGCCCCATCTAATTGCCCATACCATTTTTTCTACTTCGTTGATTGCATCAGAAGTTATAGCTGAATTTCCAATATTTGCATTAATTTTTACATAAAAATTTCTACCAATTATCATTGGTTCTAACTCTGTATGATTAATATTAGATGGAATAATCGCNCTACCTCTTGCTATTTCATCCATAACATATTTTGGAGTTATTATTTGAGGCAACCCTCCTTTTTGAATTTTCTTTTTTTCTTCTTTTCTTAATTCATTTTCTCTTATAGAAACATATTCCATTTCAGGAGTTATTATTCCTTTTTTGGCATAATATAATTGAGTAATAGAGCTACTTTTTTTTGCCTTATAAACATTTTTTTCTTTTTTAAAAATATGTAAAATTTTGCCACTTTTTTTTGTAAAACCATTATCTTTATAAGTTACTTNACGACCNCTATACTTGATTATAGATTTATTTTGTTTTATCCATTTACCTCTATTCTTCTTTAAACCTAAATTTATATTAAAATCATCATTGTTTTTAAATTCTGAATAAACACCTGAAGTATCGTATAAATGAATTATATTTGGTTTAGCTTCTTTAGATAATTTAATTTGTCTAGTTGGGACTCTAATATTAGAGAAAATTTTTCCTTTTAAATAAATCTTTTTTGAAGAAGGAAATGGCCCAATTGTAATATTTTCTTTTGTTTTATTATTAATTCTTTTATCCATTNCTCTTTCCCTNCGCTAACATTATTCAGTTCAGGTCTTAAGGGTTTTTTTCTCAGCTATTCTCGCTCCCCTAAGAGACATTAAAAAAGTAGTAATAATTTTTTGAATTATTATAACATATAATGTATGAATCAAAAAAAGAATTTACTTCCCATTGGTTTTAAAGATATTCTTACAAATGACGCAAATATTCAATTTGAATATGGAAAAAAATTATTAAAAAATTTTGATTTATGGGGATATTCTTTTATAGAACCACCAATTATTGAATATGAAAAAACTTTATCTGATACAAAAAATAAATTATTAGATAAAAAAACGTTGTCTTTTTTCGACCCTTTGACAAAAGAAAAACTATCTTTAAGGCCTGATATTACTACACAATTAGCTAGAATAGCTGAAGATAGATTATTTGGTTTACCAAAACCTCTAAGGCTATGTTATTTCGGAGATGTTTTTAGAGCAGATAAACCAAAACTATCATCTGATAGACAATTTAAGCAAGCAGGAGTTGAAATTATAGGATCAAAAAGTTTACTTGCTGATATTGAAATAATTACTTTAAGTTTAGATTCATTAAAAAAAATTAATTTTAAAAAAATCAGTATAGATATTAACGCTCCTATAATTTTGGAAAGAATATTTGATGATTTTAAAATTCCCACATCTAAGAGAGTTAATTTAAGAGAACTTGTTGCGAAAAAAAATATTAAAGAAATATATAATTATAATATTAAGTTATTTAGTACATTAAAAGAAATTATTGATTCCTCTGGTCCTTTAAATAAAAATCTTAAAAAAATTCAGAAAATAAAATTAGGAAATAATGCAAAAAAAATTATAAAAGATTTTTTGAAGATTTGCTCTTTTTTAATAAAAAAAATTTATAATGAGTATGAAATTTCAATAGATTTATTAGATCATAGAGGATTTGAATATTATACAGGGACAACATTTAGTATTTTTTGTTTAAATTCAAGAAAAGAGGTTTGTAGAGGAGGGCGGTATTTAACATCAAAAGACAAGGATGCTGTAGGCACAACCTTTTTTTTAAATCAATTTTTACAATTTAAAAATATATCAAAAAATAATAAAAAAAAGATTTTGATTTCTTATAATAGCATGTTTGACAAAAATTTACCTGAATTAAGAAAAAATGGTTGGATAACTATTCATAATATAGATAGAAAAAATGATCAAAAATTTGCTAAATTGCACGACTGTAAATTTATTTTTAAAAATAATAAAATAGAGTCATTAAAATGAAGAACCTTACAATAGTTGGTGCACAATGGGGAGATGAAGGCAAAGGTAAAATTGTTGACCATTTATGCAGTAAATTTGATGCAGTTTTAAGATTTCAAGGAGGACATAACGCTGGTCATACAATAATAATAGGTAAGGAAAAATTTATATTAAGTATTCTTCCATCAGGTTTAATTAGAAACAAATTATCCATAATAGGTAGTAGTGTAGTTATAGACCCAGTACATTTTCTGAAGGAAATAAATATATTAAAGAAAAAAAAAATAATAATATCCAATAAAAATTTAAAAATTGCTAATAACGCATCACTACTATTACCTTTCCATTCCATAATTGATCAAGTAAGAGAAAAAAAATTATCCAAAAAAAAGATTGGAACCACAGGCAGAGGTATAGGCCCATGTTATGAAGATAAAATTGCCAGAAGGGGTCTAAAAATTTACGATCTAGAGGATCTAAATATTCTTAGAGATAGATTAAAAAATTTAGTAAATTTTCATAATATCTTTTTAAAAAATTTTTCACAAAAAAGAATTTCTTTTGATGAAATTTTTAAATTATTAATATCTATAAGAAAAAAAATTTTACCTTTTTCTGTTGATGTAAGTGAATTTATAAACAGTAAATCTTTTCTTAAAAAAAAATTTCTTTTTGAAGGGGCTCAAGGGTTAATGTTAGATATAGATCACGGTACTTTTCCGTATGTAACTTCAAGTAACACAATCCCAGCTATTGCAGCAGCAAGTATTGGAATTAAACCATCAAAAATTGGGCATATACTAGGTGTTGTGAAAGCTTACACCACTAGAGTTGGGGAAGGGCCTTTTCCAACTGAAATTAAAACTAATATTGGTTTGAAACTTGCAAAAAAAGGTAATGAATTTGGTAGCGTTACTGGTCGCCCAAGAAGATGTGGATGGTTTGATGTAGTACAATGCAAAAAAGCAATTAATATTGCCGGTATTGATTCAATTGCATTAACAAAAATTGATGTCTTAGACAGTTTTAAAGAAATAAAAATTTGTTACCAATATAAACTTGGCAAAAAAAAAATTTATTATATGCCTAATTCCAATAAAATTTTAAATAGTATAAAACCTGTATATTTAACATTAGAAGGTTGGTATACAAATACTTCTGGTATAAAAAATAAAAAATCTTTACCTCAAAAGGCACAAAAATTTATTAAAATTATTGAAAAACTTCTTAATACTCCAATTGTTTTTCTTTCCAATGGGCCTGATAGAAGTCATCTTATTAAATTAAAAAAAATAAATTAATTTAAAAAGTTAGAAATTTCTTCTCTTTCAAGATTTTTTTTGATTAATAGATTTTTTACAGATTTTTTTAATTTTTCCATTGCTTTAACTTCAATCTGCCTAACCCTTTCTCTTGAAATTTTGAAGTGATTACTTAAATATTCAAGAGTTTTAGGTTTATCTTGTAATCTTCTTTGCACCATTATATATTTTTCTCTGGAACTTAAAATATTTATAGCTTCTGAAAGCAAATCTTTTCTTTGATCTAATTCTTGAGAATTTGATATTACATATTCTTGCGTTGGTGAAGTATCAGCCAACCAATCTTGCCATTCACCTTCACCATCTTCTTTAAGAGGCGCATTTAATGAATGATCCGGCCCTGCTAATCTTCTATTCATGTCCATTACTTCTTTCTTTGAGACATTTAAATTTTTTGCTATTGTATTTACATTTTCTGGCAGCATATCTCCTTCCTCATAAGCTCTTAAACTTGACTTAATTTTTCTTAAATTAAAAAATAGTTTTTTTTGTGCAGCAGTTGTGCCCATTTTAACTAAAGACCAACTATGTAATATATATTCTTGTATGGATGCTCTTATCCACCACATTGCATATGTTGCTAATCTAAACCCTTTTTTATAATCAAATCTTTTTATTGATTCAAGCATACCTATATTTCCTTCAGAGATTAATTCATTTATCGGAAATCCATAGCCTTTATAACCCATTGCAATTTTTGCCACTAATCTTAAGTGACTAGTAACTAAAATATGAGCAGATTCAATGTCTTTCTTGTTTGTCCACTTCATTGCCAAATCTCTTTCATATTTAGGTTCTAATAGCGGGTATTTCCTTATATCTTGTAAATATTTATTTAAGCCACCTTCTGAAGTGATTCTTGGTAAATACTTAAAAATAACTGTCATAATATTATCTTTAAAGAATTAATAAAATCCGATAGTTATATAACGATTCTATTAAATAATATTTTTTTTATCACTTATCCACAGTTTCTCATAATTATATGATGGTTGTCAAGAAATTAAACTAATTTTAATTTTTCTATTAAGTTATTGAAATCACTTGGTAATTCCGAATTTAATTGTATTTTTTCTTTTTTTATTGGATGAATGAAGCTTAAAAAGTAGGCATGTAACGCCTGTCTTTTAAACGTAATAANGTAATTTATCAAAGATTTATCCACATTTTTTAATAATTTTGATTTATTTTTTCCATATTTTTTATCTCCAATTATAGGATTTCCTGAACTTGATAAGTGCACTCTTATTTGATGTGTTCTCCCAGTTAACAATTTGCATTCAATTAACGATGCTACATTAGAAAAAATTCTTTTTATTTTGTATTTCGTTATTGCCTCCCTTCCTCCAACTTTAAAAATAGAAAATTTTTTTCTATTCATTGGATTTCTTCCTATATTCATTTTGAAAGTTCCACTATTTTTTTTAAGCAATCCCCAAACAACAGCNAGATANAAACGATTTATTTCTCTTTTTTTNAATTTTTCTTGTAGTAATTTATGAATTTTATTATTTTTAGCAATTAATAATAATCCGCTTGTGTCTTTATCTAATCTATGAACTATCCCAGGTCTATCTATTCCTGATAAATTTGACAAATTTTTTCCGTATTTTTTTGTTAAAAAGTCTGTTAATGTGTAGTTTTTTTGGCCTGCACCTGGATGAACAGTTAAACCGTTAGGCTTATCTAATATAATTAACTCTTTATCTTCGTATAAAATTTTTATATTTTTAAAGCACATTTAAAAAAAANTATATGAAATATTTAAAATTTACAGTAATTCTTATGGGATTGTTAATTTTTTTTGGNACATCAGCTATCATTTATANTGTATTTGATAGATTATTTTCAAAACAAACGNTTATTTTNCCTCNAAAAGATGAATTAAGGAAACTGCAAATAAATGAAAATAGTGAAATAATAAATTCTAATATTTCTGATGACAAATTAATATTAACTATTAAATATAATCAGGAATATCAAATAATTATTTATGATTTAAATAGCGGAAAACAATTGTATTTTTTTGAAATAAATTAATTAAAAATGAGATTAAATTTTAAAATACTTTCTTTGTCAATTTTTTTTCTTCTTAATAATTGCACAATGACCTTACAATCATTTTTTGAAGCATTAAATTATTCTAAAAATAGCGTGGATTTTCTTTCATTTATAACGACGGACAAAACAACTACTGATCACGCGTTATCGTATTTGTTTANNAAAGANTGNNCNTTANCAAGANCNTTNAAATTTAANAAANTTTGCCAAGAAATAAATAAANAANATNTANTTNNANATANNGAATATTTAAATTTAANNAAAACAAAAAAAGTTTANAAANAANAAAGANTTNTTANAGTAAAAAAAATAAAAGTNCCATCTATGGCTTATTAANNTAAANAAATANTANAAAATGATTTCTGTTTNAAATTTAACAAAAAAATTCGATAATTTTACAGCTGTAGATAATTTAAGTTTAAATGTAAANAGTGGAGAGGTCTTAGGTTTTTTAGGTCCAAACGGAGCTGGTAAATCAACTACTATGAAAATGATTACTGGTTTTATAAAACCTACTAATGGAGAAATAAAAGTTAAAGGCATGAATGTAGAAACAAATCAAATAGAATGTAAAAAATTAATTGGTTATTTACCTGAGGGAGCTCCTTTGTATGGTGATATGACNCCATTAAATATGTTGAAATTTGTTGCATATATTCGAGGGATGNGTTCNCAAGAATTTAAAAAAGCCTTAGANAGTGTAGTTGTAAAAACTGAAATAACAGATGTAATTAATCAGCCAATAGATACTTTATCTAAAGGTTATAAAAGAAGAGTTGGNTTAGCTCAAGCNTTAATACATGATCCNAAAATTCTAATTTTAGACGAGCCAACAGATGGNTTAGATCCAAATCAAAAACACCATGTTAGAAATTTAATAAATGAAATGGGTAAAGAAAAAGCAATAATAATTTCCACACATATTTTGGAAGAAGTTGATGCTGTTTGTACTCGTGCATGCATTATNGCAAAAGGAAAAAAAATTATTGATAAGAAACCAAGNGAATTAAAAAAATTTTTTAAAAACAAGAACTTAGATAACATATTTAGAAAAATTACATTAAATAAATAAAATATATTTATGAAAGTATTTTTAAATATAGTAAAAAGAGAATTAGGAAGNTATTTTTCCACACCTCTTGCATACGTGTTTATTGTAATTTTTTTAACACTTATCGGCTCTTTTACTTTCTATTTAGGAAATTTTTTTGTTAGAGGACAGGCAGATTTAAANCCATTTTTTGCTTTCCATCCNTGGGTATATATTTTANTAATACCTGCAGTTACAATGCGATTATGGGCAGAAGAAAGAAAGTCAGGAACAATAGAATTGTTGATGACTTTACCATTAACAACTACACAATCAGTTGTAGGAAAATTTTTTGCTGCTTGGATCTTTATATTTATTGCATTAATTTTAACTTTTCCTATTTGGATTACAGTAAATTACTTAGGACAACCAGATAATGGAGTTATCCTTGCTGGGTATGTAGGAAGTTTTTTTATGTCAGGTGCTTATTTATCTATAGGTTCATGCATTTCATCTATTACTAAGAATCAAGTTATAGCTTTTGTTGTAGGTGCAACAGTTTGTTTTATTTTTACTATGACTGGCGTAGATATAGTTTTAAATTTTTTTAAAGTTTGGGCCCCTGAATTTTTAGTTAATACAATTTCTTCTATGAGTTTTCTTACTCATTTTGAATCTATAATAAAAGGGGTTATAGAAATAAGAGATTTTTTATTTTATTTGAGTGTTATCATATTTTGGCTTTTTTTAAACATTATCATTGTTGAATTTAAAAAATTTAATTAAATTTTTATGCTAAAAAAAATACTATATAAAGAAAAAAAACTTCCTTTAATTGTTTTATTAGCAATTATTTCTTTTCTTTCATTTAATGTTTTAAATAAAAATTTTTTTAAAAATTTAAGATTTGATCTAACAAATGCTAATGTATATACGTTATCTGATGGAACAAAATCAATTTTAAAATCTATTAATGAACCGCTTGATTTTAAATTATTTTACACAAAACAAATCGGCGATATTAATCCTGTTTATCAAAATTATTACGATAGAGTAAAAGAACTACTTGAACAATATGTACTACTGTCTAACAACAAAATTAAATTAAAAATCTTTAATCCAAAACCTTTTTCAAATGAAGAAGACAAGGCGGTTGAATATGGATTACAAGGAGTAGAAATTATGTCTGGTGTTTACGGGTATTTTGGATTAATTGCAACTAACAGCACTGATGATAAAGAAAAGATTATTTTTTTCCAACCTGACCGAAGTCCATTTCTAGAATATGATTTAAGTAAAATTGTTACAAATTTAGCAAATCCAAATAGAAGAATAGTTGGTTTATATACAGATTTACCTATGCTTGGAACATTTAATCCTTTAGCACAAACGCAAGATGCAGCAGCAGCACCTCCTTGGGCGGTCTATAATCAAATGAAAGAGTTTTTTGAAATTAAAAGAATTCATGAAAAAACAAGGTTTATACCAGAAGATCTTGAATTATTAATGCTAGTTCATCCAAAAAAAGTTCCAGAAAGATTATTATATGCGATTGATCAATTTGTATTAAAAGGTGGAAAACTTCTTGTTTTTATTGATCCTAATTCTGAAACAGAAAGTGCTTCTCCTAATAATGAGCAAACGCAAGACGAAAGTGATAATAATTCTAATTTAAAAGAGCTTCTTGATAAATGGGGCGTGGAATTAGTAGAAAACAAAGTTGTTGGTGATTTACTTTCTGCTAGAAGAGTACAAATAGGAGAATCAGACAAGCCTTCTGTAACAGATTATATCGCTTGGTTAGATATAAAAAAAGATCATATGGATGACACTCATCAAGCTACTTCTAAAGTTCAAAGATTAACCTTTGCGACACCGGGATTTCTTAAAAATAATGAGAAAAATAATAATATTAATTTTAAAAGATTAGTATGGAGCACAACACAATCAATGCAAATTGATGTAAATGATGTTAAATTTTCTCCTGATCCCACTAATTTATTAAGAAATTTTGTTCCATCAAACGAAGAACTTACTTTAGTAGCTGAAATAAAGGGAAGTTTCCCATCTAATTATCCTGATGGTCCACCTGAAGGGAATAGAAATGATGATTTTGATAAAAATAAACATATTAATGAATCGATTGAACCAACAACCTTAGTTATTTTGTCTGATTCCGATATGTTATATGATGAATTTTGGCTTAAATACGAACAAACCGGTGAAGTTGTTCCTATAGCAAACAATGCGGATTTTATAGTTAATTTGCTAGAATATTTAAATGGTACTAAAAATTTAATAGGATTGAGAGGAAAAGGGGTTTCTTCATTACCATTTATTAAAGTTGAAAAAATACAAAAAGAAGCTGAGCAAAAATTTAGATCAAAAGAAAAGGAGCTTCTTGAAAAGTTAAATAAGTATCAAATTGAATTAGAAAATATACAAAGAGGTTCGGAGAAAGAAGGAAAAAAAACAGTTTTAACTGCAGAAGAAACTTTAGAAATTGATAAATTTAGGCAAGAAATGATTATGGTTAGATCTGAACTTCGAAAAGTACAAAATGCATTGAGAAAAGATATAGAAAAACTAGATAGTAGATTAAAATTTTTTAATATTTTCTTTGTACCGATCTTATTAGTAATTGTTTCACTAGTACTTAGTTTTGTTGAGAGAAGAAAAAGACATCAGAAGCATATTGTAAGAGAAACAAGTTAAAAAAAATGTCAAATAAATATTTTATATATTTAGTTTTAATAACAATTTCATTATTTTTTTTAGCATTATTATCTTTTTTAATTCAACCAAGATATGAAACATCTTTAAAAAAAGGAGAATTAATTTTTGAAAATATTAAAAAAGAATTAAATGATATCAAAGAAATAAATATTGATAATAACAAAACAAAAATATCGATTATAAAAGATCAAGATATTTGGTATATGTCTACCAAGTCCGGTTATAAAGTTAAAAATGAAATAGTAAGAAAAAATTTAATTCAAATTTCAGAATTAAGATTCTTTGAAAAAAAAACACAAGATAAATCGTTATATTCCAGATTAAATCTTGATTATCCAAACAATCAAGATTCTGAATCCAAATATATATCTATAATTGATAATGATAAAAAAGTATTAGTTGAATTTATTTTAGGAAAGAAAAAAGAAAATGGAGTTTATATAAAAAAAATTAAAGATAAAGAAACTTGGCTTACATTAGGAACTTTAGATATGTCATCAGCAGAAGAGGATTGGTTAGAGACAAGAATTTTAAATATAGATTATAAAGATGTAAAAAAGGTGTCAATAAACCATCTAAATAAAAAAAATGAATCATTCTCTTTAACTAAAGATGATAAAAATGAAAATTTTTTAATTGATAAACTAACTAAAGAACAAATTCCAAAAAGTGATTTAATTGCAAATTTTATAGGTTACCTTTTTACCAATTTAACTTTTGAAGATGTTATTGAACGTGAAGGTAACGTTGATAATAAAGTGATTATAAAAATAAATTTTAAATTATTTGACGGGGTAAATATTTTTGCAAGCATTTACAATAAAGATAAAGATAAATGGATTAATATTGATATTGAAAGTCAATCAGTATTAAAACTTAAAGAAAATGAAAAAATTTTTGTTAATAATATTGAGAATTGGTCTTATAAATTATCTTCAAAAAAATATAATGTTAGTGATACAAAGTTTGAAGATCTTCTTGTTGAAAATTGATTTCATGCGCAATATTTATCAAGGCTTGAGAATAATCAAAACCTAATTCCATGGTTTTTATAATATTAAGCGAACCTCCTATATTTCCACTTATTGCTTGAGCATAGGCTATTTTACCTAAAAATTTATTATCAATAATTTTACCACCATGTTCTAGCATTTTTGATGCTAAATTTCTTGCTCCCATTTTATCATTTTTTGCCTGTATAATTAAAACTTCTGAAACACCTTCTTTATAGAATCTATCGCTTTCAATAACACTTAATAATTCATACGCAATATTAAATTCACCTATTAAAGCATATGACTTAGCAACTTCAGCAAAAATTCTACCTTTAGTAGAAAAACCTGGAAGTCCTCGAAATTCATAATTTCCTGCAATTTGATCAGGGGCTATTATTAACGCTTTATCTGAGAAAGATTTCATTTCTGTTTTATATCCTTTAATTCCGAGTTGTTTACCAATAAATGCATATGCCATAGACTGTTCATATTTTGGTTTAATTAATTTAATTAATTTTTCAGCCTCTTCGATTTTGTTAATTCTTGCAAATGCATCAACAAGTTCTAAAACTAATCTTTCATCTGGAATTATCGGTATACTGTTTTTTGCATTTAATAAAGTTTTGTAACTTTCCTCATTTTTATTAATTGAATCTTCAAATAAACTTATATTTATTAACTCTCTAATAATCCAAAACTCCTGATCTTTTGATTTTGCCGCAATTTTTGCCTTTTCTAATATTNTATTAAGTTCTTTAATATCATTAATTTTATACAAGATTTTTGCTATACCTAAGTAAGTATTTGAGTTTTCTGCAAGTTTTGATGCTTTTTTTAGATCTTCTTTTACTTTATAAGTATTTTNAATTAGAAAATTAGACTTTGCNACTTCTNTAAGNGCNACTGCTTTATTATCATTGTTGGANACTTCATNATTTATTATTAAATATATTTTTTTTTCTATTTCTTTTTTTTTNTCTTCTTTATTTAATTCATGATACATTTTATAAACTTTTGTTAAATTTTTAATTTTTTTTGGAAGATCGGTATACATTTTATCAATATATTTNTCAGACATTAATAAATTCTCAAATGCTTTTTCTTTATCATTCAAAAATATTCTTAATTTACTAATTTCATTCGACATTCTGAATTTTGTTCTTGTATCACCGATCTGATCAATAGAGAGTTGTGCTGCATTAAGTAAGCTCAAGGAACTTTTCAATTTATTACCATTTCTAAATTCTGCATCAGCTAAATCAATATTTTTTTTAATTTTAGTTACATTTGCTTTTTTTTCACTCTGAATTTTTTGTTTTTTTGATATTTTTTTTAGTTCATTAATATTTAAATTGAGATTATTAATTTTCATTTCTTTTCTATGCAGTTTAGCAATCTTAGTTTTTGGATATCTCTTTTGAATTTTTTCAATTTTCTTTAAAGCGCTTGATAAAAGTATAATTTTTTCATCTGTATCAGTAATTATTTTTGATTCTTCAACAAGTTCTTCAGCTTTTTTATTAAGTTTTTTTGCTTCAAAACTGTAAAATTCTTCACACCCAGAGAAACAAAGAGTAAAAATTAATAAAGAATTAAATAGAATTTTTTTAAACATTTAATTATAATTAAGGTATTTATATATTATGAAAAAAATAATTTATTTAAATTTTTTTTTGCTTATTTTTTTTCTTGCATCTATTTCAGTTGATGCAAAAAAAATACCTAATCTTGTAGGTAACTGGGAAGGTGA
>PARY01000003.1 GCA_002711715.1 Pelagibacteraceae bacterium
TAAAAGAACCTTTATACCCAATCTACAAAGAAAACATATATATTCAGATATTCTGAATCAAATGGTAAGATTNAAAATATCAACNAAAGCNATNAAATCTATAGAATGNGCAGGAGGTTTTGATAAATATATTNTTTCAATACCTAATAATAGGTTATCAAGTAAGGCNTTAAAATTAAAAAAATCTATAAAAAANAAAATAATTANATCATNAAAAGATGAANANCAAATATCAAAAAAAAAATAANAAAAATTTANTTTNTTGTNTCAAATAATTCTANAAATTTTTTTANCATTGCTCCACCAAGCTGATCNGGGTTNTTAATTGTAANAGCTTTTTTATAATATTTATTTACATTGTGNCCAATACCAATAGCTATTATTTCAANGTTTGTTTTATTTTCTATGAATTTTATTACTTTTTTTAAATGTTTTTCAAGATAATTAGATGAATTAGAAGAAATTGTTGAATCATCTACTGGTGCCCCATCAGAAATTATCATTAATATTTTTCTTTCTTCATTTCTTTTCAGAATTCTACTTAAGGACCAAAGCAAAGATTCACCATCAATATTTTCTTTTAACAAACCATCTTTTAACATTAATGAAAAATTATGATTAATTTTTTTTAAAGTATCTTCTGGTGTTTTGTAAATTATATGCATTAAATCATTTAATCTTCCTGGTTTTTGAGGCATATTATTTTTTATCCAATTTTCCCTTGATTTACCGCCTTTCCATTCTTTTGTTGTAAATCCAAGTACTTCAACTTTAACTAAACATCTCTCAAGTATTTCGCTAATAATTTTTGAACATATTGCAGCTGTTTGAATAGGGTTACCGCGCATTGAACCTGAATTATCAATTAAAAGAGTAACAATAGTATCTTTAATTTTTTTTTCTTCAAAATTTTTATAAATTTTTTTAAAATTATTATTTNCGATNATTTTAGATAATTTTGAATTATTAATTTTTCCTTCTTCTAAATCNAAATTCCAAGAACTTTTATTAATAACTAATAATTTATTTTGTAATTTTCTTGCTAATCTTTTTACNGTAAGAAATGTATCTTTAGATTCTTTTAATAATTGATTATGCAATTGAAGTAATTCATTTTTTTTGCAATATTTATCAGCCTTGATTATTTTATCAAATTTTTTTGTATATATTTTATATTTTAAGTTTTCATTGATTTTAGAAATAGCGTTATTTAAAAAATCCTTTTTTTTAATTTTTTCTTTTTTATTTTTTTGTTTTTGTATTTCTTGTTGTAAATTTTTTTTTCTTTGATTAGTTTCTTTATAAAACAAAAAACTACTATTCATTTCTTCTATTTTTTCTTGATTATTTTTTTTATTATGATTTTCTTTTTTATCTATTTTTTTTTTTTTTTCCTCAAAAAAGTTTTTTTTTTTTTTAAAACTTTTTAATTTTTTTAATTATTTCTAAAGATTGCTTAGAAAATTTTTTTTGATTATTAAGTTCTTTTTTTATTTCAAGAAGATTATCTATTATCAGCGGTATTATAATTGGCTTCCATAATTTTATAAATGACAGAGTATTTTTTGGAAGTTTTTCTTTTAGAAAATATTCAGACAACAGCAATTTTACCGCATGAGTTATTTGTGAATTACTTCTTTTTTTTATTTTATTAAATTGATTACTTTTACAAAAAAACTCTACTCTTGATCTTAAATTGGATGCTATTCCTTTCATATAAATTGAGCCTAAAGTTACTATTCTGGTTTCTTCTAAAGTGTCAAAAATTTCTCTACTTAGATTATTGTTTGGTTTGAATTTTTCATATATTGCATCATTGTGATATTTTATTTTTAAAGCTAAAAAATCTGCTACTCCCCTATAATTTTTTATATCAATTTTTTTTTTTAATAAATTGGTATTTGGTAAAAAAACTGTATTCCCTTTAACTTTTGTCATTTTATTATTAAAAGAAAAAATTAAATTTTTTTTTTCTGAGATTGATCTAATAGTTGCAGTAATAGCCTTATTTATGTTTGTCATTTTTTATAAATTTAATTTTTTGTAAGACTATTTTTTTTTTAAAATTATTTAATTCACTTTCAGGTAAATCTATATTGAAAACTCTTTGAAAATATTCTGCAANTATAGGTTTTTCNATTTCATCACATCTGTTTAAAAAAGATATTTTAAAAGAAAAAACTAAGTCATTAAAAATTTTGTAATTNTCTGCCCAATTTATTATTGTTCTAGGTGATAATACAGTTATTAAATCTCCTTGTATAAAACCTTTTCTTACTAATCCTGCTAATACAACCATTAATTTTACTTTATTAGTTTTATCTTTGTTTCCAGGCATTTTTATTTTATTTAAAACAATTTTCGTTTCTGTTTCAGGAGATAAATAATTTAATACAGAAATAATATTCCATCTATCCATTTGACCTTGATTGATTTGATTAGTTCCATGATATATTCCAAGATTATCTGACTGTCCAATGGTATTAGTTGTGGCAAACAATCTAAAAGCAGGATGAGGATCTATAATTTCATTATTATCCAATAATGTGAATTTTCCATCAGATTCTAGTATTCTTTGGATTACAAACATTACATCTGGTTTTCCTGCATCATATTCATCAAAAACAAGCGCAGTTGGCCTTTTTATTGCCCATGGCAGCANCCCATCTTTATATTCTGTTATTTGTTTTCCTTTTTTAATAGTTATAATATCTTTACCAACTAAGTCACCTCGAGTTATATGACTATCAAGATTAATTCTTACACACGGCCAGTTTAACCTAGCAGCAATTTGTTCAATATGTGTTGTTTTTCCAGTACCGTGGTATCCTTGTACTAAGACTCTCNTGTTATGAGAAAATCCAGTTAAAATTGATACTGTTGTATTGTTATCAAAAACATAATNTTTGTCTATTTTGGGCACTAAAGAGGATTTTTTACTAAACGCGGGGATCCTAATGTCTGTTTTAGTTCCAAATACTTGTTTTGAAGATATTTTTATATCTGGGCGATATGACAATGATTCTGTTAAAAGATTATCCATAATTTATTAATTTAATTTTGTAATTAATTTTTTTTTTATTTCCTCAAAAGCTTTATTGATTTCTTTTAATTTTTCTTCATATTTTTTATTACCTTTATTTACATCAGGGTGATATTTTTTTACTAATTTTTTATATTTATTTTCTACTAATTTTATAGTTAATTCTTCATCGTTTATATTTAAAGTTTTTAAAGATTTTTTTAGTAAGGGATTTTTTTTATTGATTTTAAGTTTATATTTTTTTTTTTTTAAAAAATAAAAATAATCTGAAAAAAGTTTTTCAAAATTTTGGAATATTTTCTTGGATGTAGAAAAATTCCATGTTGGTCGCCATCCTATAGCATCTAATTGAATATGATTTTCAATTTCTTTTTGTGTCATATTTTTACAATAATCCCATTCTTTATTGTATGATTTTATATGTTCTTCGCAAAACCAGATATAATTTTTTATTTTATCTTTAGATTTTGGAGCCTTATGAATACCAGGGTTTAAGCAGTTTTTTTTATAACACTTTCTTTTAAAGGTAAAATTTTGTTTCTCAAATAAACTTTTTTTTTTCATAATTAATATTATGTACAACAAAGAATATAAATGACAAGTTCTGATATGAATAAAGGAAAAATTGAATTATTGATTGAGGAAATAATTAAAAAAAAGTTTCCTAATTCAAATTTTTTAATTGAAAATATATCTGTTAAACATAAAAAACATACTCAAAATATATCAGGTGACGAAACTCATTTTATAATAAGTATAGAAAGCAATAAATTTTCTAAATTATCTAGATTAGAGAGAGAAAAATATTTTATAAATATACTTGGTAAAGAGATAATTAATAAAGTCCATTCTATTTCATTTAAATTAACTGCTCCAAATGAAAAAAATATTTAGNTAATTAATGGAGTAACTTTTACAAGTTCAATATGATTTTTTTTTACATTGATTATTTCAAATCTAAATCCATAAAAACTGAATATTTTTCCTGGCTCTGGTATAGTTTTTATTTCATGAAAAATTAAGCCAGCTAATGTTGAAGCGTTATTATCTGGTAAATTCCAACCAAATTCTCTATTCATGTCTCTAATAGTGACATTTCCATAAATAGTATATTTTCCATCTTTTGATTTTTTAGCACCTTTTATTTTTATATCATGTTCATCTTCTATNTTTCCTACAATTTCTTCAATTATGTCTTCTAACGTTAAAATACCCATGAGTGTTCCATATTCATCTACTACAAATGTTAAATGTCTTTGTTTTTTTTTAAATTCTTGTAATTGATCCAAAACTGAAGTTGTTTCTGGAATAAACCAAGGTTTTTTTGCTATTAATTTTAAATCTAATTTTTTTTTCTTATAAATATTTTTTAAAACATCTTTAACATTTATAATTCCTATAATTTTATCTGAATTTTTATCGTACAATGGTAATCTAGTAAATTGACTATTTAATATTTTTTTTATATTTTTATCCGTTGATTCATTAGCGTAAATAACTTCCAGATTTTTTCTATGTGTCATAATTTCTTTTACTTGTAAATCATCTAAATCAAGTATTCCTTGAAGCATATCTTTTTCTTCAGTTGTCCCCTCGGCTTTTGCATGTAAATCTATAGCACCTCTTAATTCAACTTCAGATGTACCAATCTCAGAACTTATTTGAAATTTGAATAATTTTAAAATTATACGGGTAAAAAAGTTTATTAAATAAGTAAACGGTGATAAAAAAGTAACTAAAATTTTTATAATTGGTGAAAATAAAAGAGCAAATTTATCTGCTTTATTAATTGCAATTGTTTTTGGCAAAACTTCTCCAAAAATTAATATTAATAATGTCATAACAACAGTTGAATACAGAACGCCTTTTTCATTATCTCCTAATAAACTAATAAAAAAACTTGTGGCAATAGCCGTTGCTAATGTATTAACTAAATTATTACCCAGTAAAAGTGTTCCAATTAATTTTTCTTTCTTATTTTTTAAAAAATTGACTATTTTGGCTCTTGCATTATTTTCTTTTTCTAATTGATGCATTTTTGGTCTAGATGCTGCTGTTAAAGCTGTTTCAGAACCAGAAAAAAATGCTGATATAAAAAGTAAAAAAATAATGGTAAGAATTAGTGTTATTGTATAAAAGTCCATTCTTTCTTTATTCTAATTAATTGATTTGTTAACAGACTCTTTTTTAATTTTGCTGTAAACGAAAGCTTTACCTATATCTCTGCATAAAATAAAATTAAGTTTACCATTCAGATTTTTTTTATCATAAGTCATATTTTTTAAAATTTGTTTTTTCTGAATTTTAATTTTTTTTAAAAAAACTAAATCAATTGGAAGTCCAAAATTGTAAAAAATATTTTTTATTTTTAAATAATTGGTTAAAGATAAAAAACCTAAAATATTTGATAATTTGCTAGCCATACAAATTCCTATTGAAACTGCCTCACCGTGTAATAGTATTTTTGAATATTTTGTACAACTTTCCAAAGAATGTGCAAAAGTATGTCCAAAATTTAAAAGAGCCCGTTTATTATTTAAATCTTTTTCGTCTTTTATAATAAACTCTTTTTTTATTTCTATGCTTTTTTTTATTGCTTTAATCATTTCAAACGAGTTATTGTTTAGTATTTTTTTTGTATTTTTATTTAGCCAATTAAAGAAATTTTTATCATTTATAATGCCATATTTAATAACTTCAGCATAACCCGAAATTAGTTCTCTTTTTGGTAATGTCGATAAAAAAATTGTATCGCATATTACTAAGTTAGGTTGATAAAATGTTCCTATTAAATTTTTACCGTATGAACTATTCACACCGGTTTTTCCGCCGATTGAACTATCTACTTGGGCCANTAAAGTTGTGGGAAAATGTACTAATTTTATTCCTCTTAAAGTTATACTAGCTAAAAATCCTGAAAGATCTCCAATAACCCCACCACCAAGAGCAAATATAGCATCGTTTCTTGAAATTTTATTTTTTAGTAGAACAGTTACTATTTTATTAATAGTTTTAATATCTTTCATTTTTTCACCAGGTTTTATTACCAAAGTTTTAATAGTGTATTTTCCGGAAATAATTTGAATAATTTTTTTTAAATGTAGTTTTTTAATTTTAGTATCAGTTACAATAAATATTTTTTTTGCATTTNTNATAGTTGAAAATATTTTATTTTTATATTTATTTATAATGTTTGTTCCAANTATTACTTCATATGAATTTTCTTTTAATGGAATTTTAATAGAATAATTTTTTTTCAATTTAATACCTTTTATTATATTTAGTTTCAAATAAGATTTTTAATATAAATTAATATTTTATTACATACCCTTACAGGTTGTTCATTTGTTTTTACAATAAATTTTGCTTTTGAATATATAGGATTTCTTATTTTTAATAAATCTTTAATAATTTTTTTTAATTTTTTATCATTACTTTCATCAAGCAAAGGTCTTTTATTAGATTTTTTACATCTTTTATAAATTAACTCTATATTTGTATCCAACCATACTGAAATAGTTTTTTGAAGGACTACTTTTTGCAATTTTTTATTTAAAAATGCGCCGCCACCTAAAGCAAGTACACAAGGTTTTTTATCATTTAACAAAATATTTAAAACAATTTTTTCTTCTTTGTCTCTGAAATATTTTTCACCATATTTATCAAAAATTTCTTTTATTTTAAGCCCACATTTTTTTTCTATTAAAATATCGGTATCAATAAAATTTAATTTCAGAGTTTTAGATAAAATCTTTCCTATTGTTGATTTTCCACTTCCCATCATTCCTATTAANACAATTTTTTTTTTCATAATTTAAACAACAATTATTTATTTTTGATAAAATTTACTTTAAGGTAATATTTAAGTAATTAATTATATATATATAATGTTTAGAAGACGTAAAAAAAACTTTTTTGAAAAAAAATTAAACATTTTTCTATTATTAATCGTTTTAATTCTTTGTATTTTATTTTTTTTCTTAGAATGGTTCATTCCAATACCTAAGACAAAAATTGAAAAAATTATTGAAATAGAACAATATAAAAAATAATTTATTTCTTTAAAAGCAATTTAAATGAAAGTTATTCAAAATCTTTTTTTAATTTTTTTCTTTTTCTTTATCACAAAAGACCTTTTTGCAGGTTTAGGAAATACCACTTGGGGTGCAGGGGGAATTAAAAGAGATATAGAAGTTAACGAGATTGAAGTTGATACCGTAGATAAAAAGAAAGATAAAAAGAAAGAGAAAGATTCTTCTGAGATTGACAACAAATTTAAAATAAAAGAATTGGAGAAGATCGATCCCAATACTATTGGAACCATAACTGAGAAAGAAGGTGGTCTAGGATACGATATGTGGGCTGGCTCAGAAAGGAATATAATTCAAAATTATTTAAGAAATTTACCAGTTAACAATGAATCTGGCACAGCAATTGAATTAATGAAAATTCTTCTTTTGTCAAATGCAAATGTTCCAAAATCTAATGATCCGATGGATTTAATTTTAATAAGAATTAATAAATTAATTGAATTAGGTGATTTTGAGAATGCAAAATTATTAATAGATTTAGTAAAATGGGTACCATATAAGGAAGATAACGTGGAAATTTTAATAAAACAAACTGAAATAAATTTGTCTTTAAATAATTTTGATTTAGCTTGCTCAGACATTGAAGAAAAAAGAAAAAAATTTACTCAAAATATTTTTTGGGCTAAAGTCGAGATTTTTTGTCAAATACTTAACGATGATACTAATAAAGCAAATCTTTCTATAAGCTTACTTAAAGAAGATAAAAATTTTAATGATGATAATTTTTTAGAGATTATTGATAGTCTTATTTACAAAGAGGAAATTGAAGGTGAAAATTTGTTTGATTTAAATCTTTTAAACTTAGTAATGACAAGAGTGGCCAATATAAATATTAAAGAGAGTTATGTTTTGAATGATAATCCATTGTTATTAACTATGATTTATAGAATGTCTAACGTCCCTATTAAGCTTAGAATTGAGGCAA
Source organism: Pelagibacteraceae bacterium (assembly GCA_002711715.1). The sequence continues at coordinate 8,060 of PARY01000003.1, forward strand.
TTGAAAAATCAAAAAAACTTTTAAATTTGCCAATTGAAACTATTGAGGAAATTTATAATAGTTATGATTTAAAAGAAAAAGATAAAAAGATTTCTTTAGATGATAATATCTTGCTTGGTACTGACACACAATCAATTTTATTTCAAATGGCTATAACTGAAGNTNATGAAGAAANAAAAGCTAAAATTNTAAAAAAANCATTAGAACTTGCATCTATCAATGGAAATTTTACATTGATTTCAAAATTAAATTTAAATTCATTATTAGAAATAAAACCATCAAAAAAATTATCTTGGTTTTCTAATTACGCAGCTAANTCATTATTAATTTCAAATAAAAAAGAAGAAGCAATGCAATGGTATGAAATATCAAAAAAAGAAAAAGATAAAAATGCTGAATTATTTAACAATTTTATTGAATTATGGGTAATTGTAGAATTGCTTAATTTGAAGGATAAAGAAAATCAATATAAAAATATTTCTCAAAATGAAATATTTGAATCAATTAATAAATTTGAATCGAAAAATACAAAAGTAGTGTTTGATACTTTTGGATTTTATATACTTGAACATTTTGGCATGAAAATTAACCCACAATTTTGGTTAATTAACTTGGACAATCAGGAAATAGAATCAAAACAATTACCTAATTCATCTTTAATATCTTTATTAAAAAATGCTTCGGAAAATAAAAAGGTTGGAGAAACAATTTTATTAATTCTTATGTCATTGGGCAATAAAAATTTTAATCAATTACACCCTTTTTTCTTGCAAATTGTAATTAGCTCACTAAATCAAATAGGTCTACAGGAAAAAGCTTTTGATTTATTAATGGAAACTTTAATTGAAAGATAATAGATATTATAAATGTCAGAGGAAATAAATCATTTTATACTAACGTTAAATTCAGAGGACGGGGTTCATAAAAATACAATTATTTCTTATAAATATGACATTAATCAGTTTAACAATTTTATTAAAAAAAAAAAAAAAACGTTCAAATCTATTATTAGAAAAGATATTCTAAATTTTCTTCAAAGTTTAAAATTAAAAAACGTCAAACCCAAAACTAAATCAAGAAAAATGTTTGCTTTAAAAAGATTTTATAAATATTTAATGTCAGAGAGAATAATTAAAAATAATCCGATGGAAAAAATTGAAAATTATCTGAAGATACCAAAAACTCAAGATACCCCATCAATTTCACTAAGCGCTGATCAAATAAAAAAAATACTAGAATTTGTATCAAAAAAAACAAATGATTATAAAGATATCAGGTCTAATTTAATTATCGAACTTTTGTATTCTACAGGTATTAGAGTTTCTGAGTTAATTTCGATTAAAACGAATAATATTGATCTACAAAAAAAAAATATTTTAATTGATCCTCCTGAAAAGGGAAAAAGCCGAAAAGAAAGAATAGTTTTTTTTGCTGAACAAACTAAAGAAGTAATTGAAAAATATTTAGAATTTAGAAAAATTTATTTTAAAGAAAAAGATAGTCCGTGGTTATTTCCATCTAATAATACAAATGATTTTTTAACACGAAGAAGAGTTCTTCAAATAATGCATAATTTAGCTGATAAAATAAAAATAGATAAAAATTTAATGCATCCTCACTCATTTAGGCATGCATTTGGAAATCATCTTTTAAATTCTGGTGCTGATATAAGAGTTGTTCAAAAATTATTAGGACATTCAAGTATCATGACAACTCAAAGGTATACCGAACATAGAGACAAATTAATTGAAACAATAGAAAATTTCCATCCTTTGAATAAAAATAATGAAAATATTGTTTGATATTTGTATATTGTACTGATATTCATTTGTTTAAAAAAAAAAGAAAGGAAGTTTTAAAATGAGTTTTTTTGAAGTAGAACAAGCAACAACAAGATTAAATAGAAGCGAGTTAGCCGTTCCTGGAAGCTCACCAGAATTTTTTGAAAAAGCTGCAAAATCTGAAGCAGATGTAATTTTTCTAGATTTGGAAGACGCTGTAGCCCCTGATGATAAAGAAAAAGCAAGAAAAAATATAATTCAAGCACTTAATGATGTAGATTTTGGTAATAAAGTAATTTCAGTAAGAATTAATGGTCTAGATACTCATTACATGTATAGAGATGTTATAGATGTTATTGAACAAGGGGGAGAAAGACTTGATTTAATTATGATACCAAAAGTAGGAACCGCACGAGATGTTTACTCAGTAGATATGCTTGTTACACAGGCTGAAAATAGCATGAAAAGAAAAAAAAAAATTGGTTTTGAAATGATAATTGAAACTGCTCTTGGAATGCAAAATGTTTATGAAATTTCTACTGCAAGTAAAAGAAATGAATCTTTACATTTTGGTATTGCTGATTATGCAGCTTCAACAAAAGCAAAAACAACTGGTATTGGTACACAAAATCCAAAATATTCTGTTTTAACTGATCCAGATAAAACAGGTAAAAGAGACGTTGTTTGGAGCGATATGTGGCATTATCCACTAAGTAGAATGGTAATTGCGGCTAGAGCTGCAGGATTAAGACCGGTAGACGGCCCTTTTGGTGAAATTAAAGATCCGGATGCTTATGAGTCATCTGCTAATAGAGCTGCAGTTTTAGGTTGTGAAGGTAAATGGGCAATACATCCGTCTCAAATTGGATTAGCAAATAAAATTTTTACCCCACCAGAAGAAGAAGTTGTAAAAGCAAACAGAATTCTTGAAGCTATGGAGGAGGCACAAAAACAAGGTAAGGGAGCAGCATCTTTGGATGGACGCTTAATTGATTTGGCTTCAGTAAGACAAGCTACTGTAATGGTACAGAAAGCTGAACTTATTAATAAAAAATAAATTATAAAAAATTGAGACATACATTAGATTTTGAAAAAACTATATCTGATCTTCAAGATAAGATTAAAAAATTAAAAGATTCTGGTTCAGATAAAACAAGTTTAGTCGAGGTTAATGAACAAATTGAAGAAATAAAAACCAAAATTGATAAAAAACTTAACGACATTTACAAAAAACTTACACCATGGCATAAATTACAAGTTGCAAGACATCCCGAAAGACCTCATTTTTTAGATTATGTCAAATTTTTATTTCAAGATTTCGAACCTTTATCTGGAGATAGATTATTTAAAGAAGATTCAGCATTAATATGTGGTTTCGCTACATTTGATAATACATCTGTAATGATAATGGGTCATGAAAAAGGTAAAAATACAGAAGATAGAATTAAACATAATTTTGGTATGGCTAAACCTGAAGGCTATCGTAAAGCAATAAGATTAATGAAATTGGCTGAAAAATTTAATTTACCAATAATAACATTTGTTGATACACCAGGAGCATATCCCGGAGTTGGCGCTGAACAAAGAGGACAATCTGAAGCCATAGCTAAATGTATTGAAGTTTCTCTAAATTTAAAAACTCCTACTATATCTGTTATTATTGGAGAAGGTGGGTCAGGTGGAGCAGTAGCTATAGCTACTACAAACAAAGTTTTAATGTTAGAACATTCTGTTTATTCTGTTATATCCCCGGAAGGNTGNGCATCNATATTGTGGAAAGANNCAAAGTATGCTNAAGAAGCTGCAGCATCTATGAAAATTACAGCGCAAGATTTAAAAGAATTAGACATTATAGATTCTATAATTCCNGAACCTACTGGAGGNGCACATAGAAATTCTTCTCAAACAATTAAAAANGTTGCTAATGNAGTTAGATCNACNTTAAAACAAGTAATNTCTTTAGANAAAAAAGAACTTCTTAATCAGCGAAAAACTAAATATTTAATGATATTAAATAANTCTTAGTAAATTATTAAGAAATTTTACCACAACAATTNTTATATTTTAANCCTGTTGANTNACATCTTGTATTTCTAGGAATTTTATTTTTTGGNTAAAAATTTAATAAGCAATTTTNATCTTTTGCTTCTGATGCTTGTTTTTTTACTTCATCAGGAAATTCTTTAGCTGCAATTTTAGCTTTTTGATCTAAATCAGGTGCAAATTGACTAGGAGTTTNGTCAGAAGCCTTTTCTAATTTTTGATCTTTGTACACATCTTCNTCNGTTCTTTNNCTTTCTTGTTCAAATTGTATATTGCTTAAAATTTTACTTATATTTCTTTTTATATTTAAAAGCATGTTTTCAAAGAGCGCGAAAGCTTCTCTTTTGTATTCGTTGAGAGGATCTTTTTGACCATATGCTCTTAGTGAAATTCCTTGTTTTAAATAATCAAGAAAAAGTAAATGATCTTTCCATGAATGGTCAATTATTTGAAGCAAAAAACTCTTTTCAACTGTTCTAAAGTTTTTACTTCCTATTTCTTTTTCTCTATCTTTATCTGCTTTTTCAATTTCATTTAATATTATTTTTTTTATTTCTTCATCTGCNACACCTTCTTTTTTTGCTATTTTTTTAAAATCTTTTTTTATTCCAAATATTTCTTTGNTNTCCTTTTCTAAATTTGATAAATNCCATTGTTCGAAGTAAGAATCTTTTGGAATATTTTTTAATACAATATTATCAAGGGTGTCTATTTTCATGTTTTTTATAAAATCTTTTATATCATCTGATTCCATAATTTTTGTTCTTTGATTATAAATAACTTTTCTTTGATCATTCATTACATCATCAAATTTAAGTAATGATTTTCTGATATCATAATTTCTTGCCTCCACTTTTTGCTGAGCTTTTTCTAAAGCTTTATTAATCCATCTATGTGCAATTGCTTCTCCTTCTTTTAAACCAAGAGTTTTAAGCATACTATCTATTTTTTCTGATCCAAAAATTCTCATTAAATCATCTTCAAGTGATATATAAAATTTAGATTCTCCAATATCCCCTTGTCTTCCACANCTACCTCTTAGTTGATTATCAATTCTNCGGCTTTCATGTCTTTCGGTTNCTAGAACAAAAAGACCNCNGGCTTCTATCACAGTTTTTTTTGCATTTTCAATTTCTTCTTTAATTTTATTAACACTTTTTTCATTTAATTTTTTTTTATCCTCTATTTCTATTTTTTTTACTTGCATATCAAAATTACCACCTAATTGTATATCGGTTCCTCTTCCAGCCATATTAGTAGCTATTGTCACAGAACCTTTTTGACCTGCCTGAGCAATTATGTAAGCTTCCTGTTCATGATATTTTGCATTTAAGATTTTATGTTCAATTTTATTTTTTTTAAGAATTTTTGATAATTCTTCTGATTTTTCAATACTTACTGTTCCAACTAAGACTGGTTGATTTTTTTTTTTACATTCAGCAATTTGAGATACTATNGCATTATATTTTTCTTGATTTGTTCTATATATTTCATCATCTTGATCAATTCTAATACATNTTTTATTTGTTGGTANTTCAATAACTTGAAGATTATAAATATCAAGTAACTCGGGNGCNTCCGTCATCGCTGTTCCTGTCATACCAGCAAGTTTCGGATACAATCTGAAATAATTTTGGAAAGAGGTGGAAGCTAAAGTTTGATTTTCATTTTGTATATTTACAGATTCTTTTGCTTCTAATGCTTGATGAAGACCTTCAGAGAATCTTCTGCCTTCCATCATTCTACCTGTGAACTCATCAATTATAATTACCTGATTATTTTTTACAATATAATCTGTGTCTTTTTCAAATAATTTGTGCGCTCTTAAAGCTTGATTTATATGATGAAGAATCACAATGTTTTCTGAATCAAATAAGTTATTATTTTTTAAAAGTTTTTGTTCTTTTAAAATTTTTTCAATACTTTCTACACCTTTGTTTGTCAAATTAACACTTTTTGATTTTTCATCTTTTTCATAATCAACATCTTTTAATTGTGGAATAAATTGATTAATTTTTGAATACAAACTAGATGTATCTTCAGTTGGGCCTGAAATTATTAAAGGAGTTCTTGCTTCGTCAATTAATATATTATCTACTTCATCAACTATTGCAAAATTATGTTTTTTTTGTACAAGTGTATCTTTAGAGTATTTCATATTATCTCTTAAATAATCAAAACCAAATTCATTATTTGTGCCATAAGTTATATCGCAATTATAAGCATCATTTCTTTCCTTATCCTCAATACCGGAAGTAATACAACCAACNCTTATATCTAAGAATTTGTAAATTTCTCCCATCCATTCAGAATCTCTTTTCGCAAGATAATCATTAACTGTGACTATATGTACTCCTTTATTTTCCAATGAATTTAAATATGCAGGTAAAGTTGACACGAGAGTTTTACCTTCTCCTGTTTTCATTTCCGCTACCATTCCTTTATGTAAAACAATTCCTCCAATTAACTGAACATCAAAATGTCTTTGATTTAAAGTTCTTTTTGCAGCTTCTCTTACAGTTGCAAATGCCTCAATAAGAATTGTATCCAAAGATTCTTTTTGTTTTAACCTGGCTTTAAAATCTTTAGTTTTATTTTTTAATTCTTGATTAGTTAACTTTTCGTATTCTTTTTCTAGTTTATTAATACTATCAACTTGTGTTTGAAGTTTATTAATAAATCTATCATTAGCACTACCAAATATTTTTTTTGCAAATTTTAAAAACATATTCCTATATCTACTATATAAATATTTAATTGAGAATATTTATATAATTCCTAATTACAAGATATATAAGACTCTATATAATTTTTTTATTTATGAATAAATTACTATTTAACAAAACAAAGAAACTTAAGATGCATAATATTAAAGGTGTGTTATTTTCAACAGGAAGTTGCGGTTTAAAAAAGAAAAATAAGAAGGATTTAGTGATTATACAATTAGATAAAGATTCTAAAATTTCCGCTGTTTTTACTAATTCTAAAACAATCGCAGAGCCTGTTAAATGGTCAAAAAAAAATATAAATAATGATATTAGAGCAATAGTTGTTAATTCTGGAAATGCAAATGCTATGACAGGCAAAAAAGGTTTTGATTCAATAAAAAAATATACAAATATTATTGCAAAAAAAATAAATTGTTCTTCTAAAAATATTTTAGTTGCATCTACAGGCGTTATTGGAGAACAACTGAATTACAAAAAAATTAACGTAGCGATCCCTAAATTATTAGAAAAGTCTAAAAAAAAATGTTGTAGTTGGAATAGTTTTTGCCAGTCTATTATGACAACAGATACAGTGCCTAAATTTGCCACAAAAAAAATTAAATTTGGCAAGGAAACAGTATATATCAGTGGTGTTGCAAAAGGATCNGGAATGATATATCCAAATATGGGCACTATGCTAGCTTTTATATTTACTGATGCAAATATTCCAAAGAATATTATTAATAAGATTCTTTTAGATGGTATAAAACATTCATTTAATAGTATAACTGTTGATGGTGATACATCTACAAATGACAGCGTTTTTTTTGCTGCGACATGTAAAAAAAAAAATATCAGTATAAATTCTTTTAAAAACAGCAAATATAAAAAATTTGTAAAACAATTTAACGATTTGTTACTAGATTTAGCAAAGCAAATTATAAAAGATGGAGAAGGTGCAAAAAAACTTATAAGTATAAGTGTTAAAAATGCAAAAACATATTTAGCTGCAAGAAATATTGCTTTATCAGTAGCCAATTCAGCACTTGTTAAAACGCTTTTTAGTTCCAATGAACTTAATTTTGGTAGAATTTTTATGGCTATAGGAAAATCAAATGAAATAATAGATCAAGAAAAAATATCTTTTTCTTTAGACAATCAGTTGTTAGCAAAAAACGGAATGTTACTAATTAAAAATAATTCTAATAAAATAAAAAAGTGTATGAATAAAAAAGAGCTATCGCTTGAAATTAATTTAAATAATGGAAAAAGTCATTCCACTATTTACACATGCGATTTAACAAATGAATATATTAAAATAAATACGAGTTATTTGAGTTAATTGAAGAAAAAAAATATATATGTTTCAACCACTGCGCTCATAGATTGGCAAGGAAAAGTGTTAATATCTTTAAGACCTGAGAACAAGATTTTACCTAGTTTTTGGGAATTTCCNGGGGGTAAAATAAAAAATAATGAAAGCCCAGATGATACAATTATTAGAGAAATTAAAGAAGAATTATCATTAGACATAAATAAAAAATCATTAAAACCATTAAGCTTCAATACTTATACATATGATGAATTTCATGCGATTATATTTTTTTATATTTGTAGAAGCTGGAAAGGGACACCAATATCTAAAAAAAATCAAAAAATTCTTTGGGTAGAAATTGATAAATTAAAAAAATATAAATTTTTGGCTGGAAGTAATAAATTTGTATTAGAACTTAACAATTTATTTAAAAAATAAAAAAATTATTTATAAATCATGTTCTTTAGAGGATAAAGCGTCTGCTAATCTTTTTTTAGCTGANCCAGGAATTTCAGGATTTTGTTGACTCGAATGTTTTGACCAACCAATAAAATATAATATTTCAAACGTTGCATAAATTTTTTTATTTTCTGAAAATTTTTTTTTATATATTTTGTTGGCTACGTCAAATAGTTTTTTTGTTGTAAAAATTTTCTTTCTATTAATTAAACTATTACTTTCCCCCATACCTTTTAAATCTTTCATTAAAGAAAATATATCATGATAAAAAATTTTTATAGAATCTCTATCAATAACTGGAAGTTGAAAACCAGCTTTTTGAAGCAAAGTTCCTGCATCCTGTAATCTTATAAAAGGGGACACTCTTGGAGAAATATTTTTTGAAATTTTATCTTCAGCGCTACATAATGAATATTTTAATTCATTTAGAGTCTCACTTCCAAAAATACTGCATAAAAATAAACCATCTGGTTTTAATGTGCGATAAATCTCGTTTAAAACTTTAAATAAATCATTAGACCAATGTAAATATAAATTACTAAAAACTAAGTTAAATTGATTATTTTTAAATGGTAGGTTTTCTTCATCTATACTTAAGAAGAATTTTTGTTTATTAATTTTTTGTTTTTTAGCTATTAATAACATTTCTTTTGAAATATCTGATATGAAAATTTTTTTTATATCCTTTTTTTTATTAAAGAGACCGATAGTATTTCCTGTTTTAGAGCCTACTTCTAAAGTGTTTATAAATTTTCTTTTTATAAATTTTAACCTATCAAACAAACGTTTATTTACTTCATTAAAAAGATAATCATATTTTTTATATTTAGTTGACGCTCTATTTCTTGAGATCTGATTTTTTTTTTTACTAAAAATTTTAATATTATTAACCATGTTTAATATAAAATTATCAAAAAAATTATTTATTTTAAATGTTAAAAAAATATAAAAAATTTAAAGTNGCNTGTNTTCAAATGAATTCACAAGCAAATTTATACGATAATATTTTATTTGCCAAAAATAAAATTATTTATGCTTCAAAGNAAGGNGCNAAATTAATTTTGTTACCTGAAAATTGTTTTTTAATGGCAAAAAATAATAAACAATTTTTAGAATATTCATGCAATGAGNTAANAAATCAAGGTATNAATGAAATGAAAAAAATTGCAAAAAANCTNGGTGTTTGGATAATTATAGGATCAGTTAATATTAAGGAAAAGAAAAGAATTTTTAATAGATCAATACTTATCGATGATAAAGGAAGAATTAAAAGCAGATATAANAAAATTCATCTTTTTTCAGCTAAATTACCTAATAAAGAATCTTATAATGAAGCCAAATATTTTACACCTGGNAAAAAAATTTGTTTATCAAATTTACCTTGGGGAAAAATTGGTATGACAATATGNTATGATCTTCGATTTCCTCATTTATATAGAAAATTATCTAAAAAAGGAGCTGATTTTATTTCTGTACCTTCTGCATTTACAAAATTTACAGGAGCAATGCATTGGCACGCATTGCTTAAAGCTAGAGCAATAGAAAACGGGTGTTATATTTTTGCTCCTGCTCAGTTTGGCAAACATCCAGGAAAAAAACAAACTTACGGGCATACTTTAATTATTGATCCGTGGGGAAAAATTATTAATGAATGTAATAAAAATAATTCTGTAATTATAAGTGAAATTAATAGAAAAAAAGTATCAATAATGAGAACTTCAATACCTTCTTTAAAACTAGAAAAAAAATTTTAATCTTTTGGTTGTCGTACTATTCTTATATAGGGTTTAGGAGAATCCCAACCATCAGGAAATTTTTTCTTTGCATCATCATCATTTACAGCTGGAACAATAATTACATCTTCGCCTTTGTTCCAATTTGCCGGGGTAGCAACTTTATGTTTTACTGTAAGTTGCATAGAGTCGATAGCTCTTAATATTTCATTAAAATTTCTACCTGTTGCCATTGGATAAGTTAAAAATAACCCTATTCTTTTATCTGGTCTAATAATAAAAACAGTTCTAACTGTTTGATTGTCTA